>CAOJRP010000048.1 GCA_948442015.1 uncultured Erysipelotrichaceae bacterium | reverse complement strand
TTATTTGTTTATTAGGCTTTGTGTTATGAATCTCCCCACTTTGGAAACACTATCGCAAGATGAGTGAAATTTGACAAATAAGAAATTATAGGATAAAATATCTCCTTGATAAAAAGGAGGTTTTTTAAATGTCTAATATGGTTAATATCAGAATAACTGATAGAAAATTTTATAAGTGTATCAAAACAATTTTAAATATGTCTTTAGAAGAAGCGTTAGAATATATTAATGATTTAGAATTAACTCATATCAGATTAGTTGAATACATTAATGATTATTTTTATTATAATCCGGATTTTTTATCGCAAGAGAAAATAGGAGAAGTAGAAAAATTTTTAAACGAGGTAGAAGTGGCTCATTTAATTATTGCAAGAGAAAAATTTAACAAAAGTAAAAGTGTAAAATTTAGAAATGCAAAAATTGTAAGCAATAAAAATAGAATAAGTGAGGATATATACTTAAAATATAGACATTTATTAGAAGAATATGTAAATAAGGAAGAATATGTTTTTGATATTATGAAAAAATATGGTATAGATTATAATTTTTTTATGGATTTAGTAGCTTTTTCTTTTAATAATTCTTATGATAAAGAATTATATGTTCAAGTAAGTAACTTACTTGCTACTAAAGAATATGAAGTAAATAAGGTTATTGAAAATATTGCTCCTTTTGTATTAGGGTATATTGAAGAGGGGATAGATTGTGAACAAAATATTGTCCCTTTTACTTTATTTGATTATTATACTAATTTTAAAATTCCTTTTGAGTATTTTTTATTATATCAAGGAGATAAGATTAGTGTAAATGATTTAGATAAATTAGAAACTTTTTATGGAAAAAGTTACCATGCTTTTAAAAAAGCAGTAACATTTACGATTTTAAAAAATGCTATTTTCTTTAATATAGGATATGAGTTAAAAGCAGAGTACACTTTTAATGTAAATGGTGAACATGTAAAGCCAACTTTAGAAGAAAGACAACAAGTTGTAAATTATTTATTAAATAATGATTACCCTTTAGATTTAGTAATATATAAACAAGCCTTAAGAAGGTATGCAAATGGTTTATTAGATATTAATGTTAAATTAAAAAGAACTTATTCGTAAGTTCTTTTACTCTGGATTTACATGAACCATACAATGTTTTACACTTTTATACTTTGTTTCAACACGATTATGGATATCTTCAGCAATGTCGTGAGCATCTTCTAAAGACATATTTTTTTCAACAGCAATTTCCACATCAACAAATATTTTATTTCCTGATACTCTTGTTTTTAGATTATCAATATTTTTAACATCATTATTAGAAAGAATAGTTTTTCTTATTTTATTAACTGTTTCTTCATCGCAAGATTTATCAACAACTTTGTTTATAGCATCGATAAATATCTCGATAGCAGCTTTAATAACTAATAAAGAAATAACTATACAAGCAACTGAATCTAATATTTTATAACCAAGGCGACTTCCTAATATTCCTATAAAACTACCAATACTAGATAGGGCATCGCTTCTATGATGCCAAGCATCAGCCATTAAAGCTGTGCTATCTATTTTTTTTGCATAATGTCTAGTATACCAATACATCGCTTCTTTTAAAATTATAGATATAATAGCAAATACTAAAGGAGTAATACTAGGCATTTTACTATCAACATAGCTTTTAGTGGCGATTACTTTTATAGCACTACCACCTATAGCTAATCCTGTTGCCAATAACATAAAAGATAGAATTATAGCAGCAATACACTCAAATTTTTCATGTCCATAAGGATGACTTTCATCACTTTCTTTAGAACTTATTTTAATTCCGATTATTACAATAATAGTACTGAATACATCACTTAAAGAGTGCATAGCATCACTTATCATGGCTTTAGAATATCCAAAAAATCCTGCTAAAAACTTTCCAATACTTAATATAATATTTAAAAAAATACTTGTATTACTTACTTTATAAGCAATATTTTCTTCATTATTTTTTTTCATTTTATCAACCTCAAATTGTGCTTTACTAATTATATAAGTATTATATGCTTTTGTCAATTTGAAAGTTAAAGAATCCTATTTTAAGGAATTCTTAAGAGTAATTGCTTTAATTCTTTTTGATAAACTTTTTTTATCATCATCTTCAATAACGCTCCATGAACATTTATTGTTTATATCTAAAAGAGGAGCAATTTCGATATTTCCGTCTTTACTTAATATTTTTAACCCTTCATTTTGGACTCCTATACATAAAAAGAATTTATAATGTATTAATTTTTCTAAAAAAGAATTTTTTTCACTATCATAAGTTAATTTATAAAATCTTTTTTCGTAATTATCTCTTATCGCAATGATAATAGCTGCTACATGCTTACAATAAAAGTTACAAGGACAGTTAGAATATACTTTCATTATATTTTCTTTTTCATCATATTCTATAATTACAACATAAGTTTCAACACCTTCAATAATGGCATAGTACTTATTTTCAATTTTCTCTAAAAATTTAATTAAGCCTTCTTTATAATATTCATTTCCTTTTTTGATATCCTCATTAATAAATAAATTTTTTAAATTAGTTTTTAAAATATCAAATTTAATTTCATCATTGTAAGTAAATTCACTTGAATTGCCTATAATTAAGGAGATTAATTCAAAGAAGAATCCCTCGTATTTTTTAGGACAGTTATTAAAAATAACTATGAAAAAGTCTGTTAATGAATATAAATCTAAGGGTAAAAAACGATTAAATTCAAGATGAATTGAGCTTTTAACATTAGCATTTATAGTAACTCGATAATTTGAATCTTTAGTAGAAGTATTTTGTATTTTTAGATTATTAAAAATATTTTCAAGTAAAAAAATAGAATTAGGTTCAACATTACAACTATTAATCCACACTGAAATATCATTAGATTCAATATGTTCTAAATCAATAAAACTTAATTTAAATACCCGAGCTTTTTTAAAAAAGTCTATCCTGATATAGATATTCCTATTATTGTAATTTTCTAAAAAGACCTCAGCAAATAGTTTTGTTTTTAACTTTTTAAAATATTTCTTTACTAAGATAAGATAAGAATTAACGTTTTTCATAATTACCACACTCTTTTATATATCTTGTTGTATTATAAAAAAATTAACCTAAGATGTCAAATTACTTAGGCTAAAATGTTTTATTAAAGTAAAATTTAGTTTTTTTAATGCTTCTTTATTTTTTGGTGAATCATTTATTATCCCTTCTGCAGTTGCTCTTTCCATATCATCACCTTGCCAAAAACTTGATAAATGATTATAAGAGTACACTAAATCAATTTGTATTTCTAAATTTTTTAATAAACTACTTAAAGAGTTATAATCCATAACTTTTTCGCTTATAATTTTGCCATCTTCATCAAAAAAAGTTTTATATATATGGTTAAAATCAATATAACGAGAATAGTTTAATAAACTTGTTATTTTAGAAATAAGGGGATTAGTAGCTTTTTCTAACTCTTTGGCAAGAAGTTTTATTAAAATAGTAATAGTATAAGAATGAAGCATTAAATACTTTTTGGTTTTAATCGTAACTATAGAAGGTAAATAATTTTCTATCTTTTCTACATTTGTAATTTCGCTTTTTTCTAAAAAAATTACAGAATCTTCTAAACTAACATTTTCTTTTGTTTCTTCTAATATTTTTTCTTCTTCGATAAGTTTTTTTTCTCCTTTTTCGTTAACTTTAACCAATTCTTTAAGATAGTTTTCTAGTAAAGATAAATAATAATCTTTATCTTCTTGTTTTATACTCATTTCTAAATTATAAATAGTATCGTTATCATCACATAAATAATAAGTAAACATGATTTTCCTCCTCCTATAATAAAATCAAGTATTTTCTACAAAAAATTGATTTTATTTTT
>CAOJRP010000047.1 GCA_948442015.1 uncultured Erysipelotrichaceae bacterium | reverse complement strand
GCCATATATTTAGCTCACTTGGATTGATCGTATTTTGTATACATGTATTACTTGTTCCATCACATCCTGATAATTCATTTGGTAACGTATAGCTTGTACTTGTTGGGGTCATTTTGATATAATCTCCTACTTCAACTAATGATATTGGTTTTGGTGTTGGATAACAATATTGTCCTTCTGGACATTTCCCTAATTTACTATATAATTCATCTAGTGAATCTTTGACATTTGTTTTACTAGTCTTATCACTACTATATGCTATATCTTTACTATTAAATATTGTTGTTGCTCCCACTGTTGTACTTATTCCGATTATAAATGCTATTATTATTGGCATTATTTTTTTTATCTTTTTCATTACTACTCTCCTTACTTTCTATAACAACTATTACCATAAAATAATATCTTTTTTATTGTTTTTATTTTCTTATCTTTTCATTTTATTTGCTCCTTACGACATATTTTGTCATATTTATTATAACAACTATCATATAATTTTGCAATAATAAATGACATATGTTGTCGTGTTATTTTGCAATTTGATATGGGAAAATAATTATAAGGTGAAAACTATGATTAAAAATTATCGATTAAAAGCTGGTTTAACACAAGAAATGCTAGCTGAATTATTAAATATATCAACTAGGCAATTGCAAAGAATTGAAAAAGATGAAACAAAAACAACAATTGCAATGCTTATAAAAATTAAAAATATGTTAAATATTCCTAGTGAAGAAATGATTAAAATATTTGAAACCAATAAAAAAGAACCTACTTCTAAAAAGTAAGTTCTTTTGCTATTCAAAGACAGAATCAACCAATTCTTGCATTTCTTCTTTTTTTTTATCCGTTTCTTCTTTATCAATTGATATTCTAATAATATCGCCTTCCCTAGCTTCTGGAATTAGTTCTTTTGGTACATCTACAATATTACCATCTTCTAATTCTAAAACTAAATAATTTCCTTCGATTCTATTTACTATAACTTCCATAATTACCTCTTTTCTATCGTTAATAAATATTTTTCTTCATTTTCTCCATCACTTATGACAACGTCATAAACCCCAGGTATAACTTGACTACCCACTGTCCAAGAAAAACTAACTAAACCATCAGAAGAAGAAATTTTATCTTCTAACCCTTGAGCTTTACTTTTACCACTCTTATAATATACATCTATACTATATTTAGTATTAGGTTTTCCTCTAATTTCAATACTTGCTAAATCTCCAGGCGCTACTATATCAGTAAAAGATACTAATGAAAAACTTTTCTCTTTATTTTCTATTTTTTCTTCGATACTTTTTTCTTTTTGAGTAGTAATACTTTTACCATCAGAAATCACTTTAATAGTCCCATCTAAATCAGTACGATAAATTTTTGTATTATTATCCAAATATCTTTTTAAAATACTTTTATCAGGATGACCATATTTATTATCTTTTCCAACGGAAATGATAGCATACTTAGGACTTGTACTTTTAACAAAATCTAAACTAGAAGATGTATCACTTCCATGATGACCTACTTTTAAAACATCGCAATTTATTAGAGCAAGTTCTTTCTCAACTTCTGTTTCGGCATCTCCCATAAATAAAAAAGTATTATCTCCAAAAGTAATCTTTAAAACTGCTGAATAATTATTTAAGTTTGAGTATTCATCCTTTGTAGGAGATAAAAAACTAATATTGAGTTCTTCTTCCTCTATAATACTAACATCTTTAAAGGCTTTTTTAACAGTCTTATCTTTATTTTTTATAGTCGTTAATAAATCTTTATAAACATTGCTATTAGCTACAACTTTCGGCATATAAATATTCCCAATATCAAAAGTATTAATTATTTCTTCTAAACTACCTATATGGTCACTATGAGGGTGAGTTCCTACTACATAATCTATTTTACTATATCCTAAATCATTTATATAATTGATAACTTTTTTAACTTCGCTTTTTTCTCCCGCATCAATAAGCATTGTTTCTTTATTAGGAAGTTCAATAAACGTCGCATCACCTTGTCCTACATCAATATAGTGAACAACCAAATTACCTAAAAAATTAGGATTATTCTCTTTTTCATCAACTTTTGTAATTATACTATAGACAGAAAAGCAACAAATAATTACTAAAGCTATTAAACCTAAAATATACCCCTTATTCTTTAATTTCATACTGCTAAATCCTTTACTTCTTGTTCATATTTTTCTAAAGTTTTAAAAATCTCTTCACTTGTTTTGCAACTACAAATCTTCATTTTCATTTCTTTACTTTTCGGTAAACCCTTTAAATACCAAATAATGTGTGTTCTTATCTCAAGTAAAGCAAGTTTTTCATTTTTATCTTCTAATAAAAGTTTATAATGTCTTTTCATCATTGCTATTTTTTCTTCTATTGTTACTTCTTTAGGAATAGTCCCATTTTCAAGATATTCGACACACTCTTTTATTAACCAAGGATTGCCTAAAACACCTCGGCCAATCATTACTGCATCACAATGAGTTTTTTCTAACATTTCTTTGGCTTTATAACAATCAGTCACATCACCATTACCAATAACAGGAATAGAAACTATTTCTTTAACTTTTTTAATAATATCCCAATCAGCTTTTCCACTATATCCTTGACTTCTCGTTCTTGCATGGATTGTTATAGCACTAGCACCAGCACTTTCAATTACTTTAGCCACTTCGATAGCATTGATATTTTTTTCATCCCAACCACTTCGTATTTTAACTGTTACAGGAACTTTTACTGCTTCGACAACAGCTTTTACTATTTCATATATTTTATTAGGATTTTTTAAAAGAGCACTCCCAGCTTGATTTTTAATCGCTACTTTAGGAACAGGACATCCCATATTAATATCTATAATATCAGGTTTCATCGTTTTTTCTACAATTTTAGCAGCCATAACAAAAGAGGCAATATCACTACCAAATATTTGTTGTGCAATAGGTCTTTCTTCTTCACTCATTTTTAACAAGTCAAAAGTCTTTTCATTACCATAAGTTATGGCTTTATCACTAACCATTTCCGCATAAATAAGACCTGCACCCATTTCTTTAATTATTTTTCTATATGAAGTATTAGAAATACCGACCATTGGAGCTAAGACTACTTGATTTTGTATTTCGACATTACCGATTTTCCATTTCATAAATAAAACCATCTCCAACACTTTAATTATAAAATAAAACTTTTTTAAAGTTAAGAAAAATATAATTAGAATCAGGATAAATGCATGAAATTTAGTGATTTTTAAGACATTTAACATTTTTTTATGATAAAATAATGTTAGAAATTAATTTTCAGGAGGGATTTAGATATGAATATTTTAGAGATTATCAAAAATATATTAGATAGTGAAGCGGGATATGTAATTGAAGATGTTTCAAAACCAAAAGATAAAAAAGTAATTGATAATAGATTCACTCTTATTGAACAAATTGTTGAACAAAGCGAAAATAAAAATACCAATTTCTATACTAAATTAATAGCATTAATAAGTAATTATATTGATAAACTATACGATAAGGAAGTCAATGATTTTCCTATTACTGTGCTTGATAAAAATGGTGAAGAAGTTCCACAAGATTATGATGAATTCAATTCAATTGATATGTTCAATCTAACAAAAGCAAATAAGGAATTATCAGAAAAACTATTTGAATATGTATGTAGTATTTTAGAAATAAACAAAGATGTCAAATTAGATAAAGATACATTAAAGAGATTATTAAATCGTAATCCAAAAATAATTTCTTTAACAGTAGAAGAAAGTTATTTATATAGACTTTTTAAACACAAAAAATTAATTAAAATTATCAATCAGCATGGAATATTAAAAAAATCAAATATTAGCATAGATGATATTTACCAACTTTTATTTGATACTTGTCAACTTAATAATCAAGATGTTTTTTGTGGATTAGTAACAATTGAACAATTTAGTCAAAATCATCAAAAAATAGATAAAATGTTAAGTTGTTGTAGTGCAAAAGCATTTGTTGAAATAACTAATATAATAAGACATAATTTTGATAAAAATTTTAATAGATTAAGTTTTGCAAAAAATAGAAGTAAAGATAAATTTTGTGAAAGATTAATAATTGAATTGTTACACTCTAATGTTAATGAAGAAGATTGTGATTTAATTCATCAAATTCTTACAGACTCTGAAATTCAAATTGATTATGACCAATATTATGCAGACTATACTGGGCAAACTAATTTAAAGTCACTTATTGCATTAAGTAAAAACCCTATAATTATAAAAGACCTTTTAAGCAAAGAACAATACAAGATTACTATCGGCATGGTGAATCAAGTATACAATTATTTAGATTATATGGTATCATTGGTGATTATGAAAAAGCACTAATTAATTTTAATGAAAATTATAATTATGGATTTGATTATATAGAAGATTTTGATGATGATTTTAATAAAGTTGGACATACATATGGCGGTTGGGATTACAAAGATTCCGTTGCTGAATTTATTAAAGATGTTTGTATTTCATTTAATGGACAAAATACAGATTATTCAATTCGTAAAGCAATTATTAATAAAATCTTGAATAATGATAAAGTAAAGTATATTAATTTAGAAGAAACACTACCAGTCGTAAAAGGAATTTTATTAGATGATGATTTTAAAGTATTATTAAAAACTTTAGTTTCTAAAAGAAATTGTGGTAATTTAGGATTTATAGTTGCAAACGAAAATAATGAAGATAGTTTGTTTAATCACTATATTATCAGATTAGCTAGTGATGAAGAAGTTCAAGATTATTTATCATCATTGAATAAAAAAGAAAAAAACATAGTTTTAAGTTTAAATGCGACAAAAAAAGATTAAAAAACAATTTCTTTTATCATTTAAATCCTCCTATAAGGCAATCGCATAAAAACTTTACGTAAATAATTAAATAGAGGGGATTAT
>CAOJRP010000046.1 GCA_948442015.1 uncultured Erysipelotrichaceae bacterium | reverse complement strand
TATCAAAATTTGTAGAATATTTCTTATCTAGTTTTTATTATAAGAGTCTTTCTTTACATAATTAAAAAAGATATGCTCTTAAAACATACCTTAAACTGCTAATTTCAATTTAAATAATATTATTATTTGATATATAGTTTTATATTAGTATCTACTTTCAGAACGAAACAGAATAAATTTATTTTAAAGCAGATACATATATTTCAAAACCTATATCATTTTCATTATATAACTTTGAATTTAAGTTAATTACTTGGTTATTTATCTTACCTTCAAAGTGTATCAAATCAACAATATTTTTAGGTGGTGCTATTATGTATGTGGTAGACATTTAACATCGATAGTAATATTTTTGTCATTACGACGAATAATTGGCTTGATATTATTAGCTTTGATAAGTTGCTTGTAATCCTTGTGTTCTAACTTAACAAAAGGCTCAATTATAGCAGGATCATCAACATTAAATAAACGATATTTAACGTCTTGAGGTTTATTATTTAAGTGATTAACTTCATCAACTTCAATAAATTTGGAAAGAAAAATGATAATTTTCCAAATAAATTTATTAATTCTATTTAAAATTTTAATAAAAAGTGATATGATTTTAGACATGACAGATACCTCGATTCTGATTGTTTGATTTCTAAAATCATTATACGAGATACTGTCATTTTTTGATAGATAAAAATACAATTTCTATATAAAAAATACCATTAAAATAGAGGGTAAAAGAAAAAAATATAGAAAACATAGATAAATAAAGGAAAAAATAGGTAGTTTGTAGATAAACTTTGCACACTACCCATGTCCAGAAAAGGGAATAGTATGGATAATGGAATGATGGAAAATTTCTTTGGGCTTTTAAAAACAGAAATGTTTTATGATCAAGAAGATAATTATAAAACAATAGATGAATTAATATTAGCAATAGATGACTATATTAATTACTATAATTATGATAGAATTAAGGAGAAATTAAAAGGACTGTCACCCGTGAATTACAGGTTACAATCCTCTAATTAAAAACTATTTATAAACTGTCCAATTTTTGGGGTTCAGTTCATATTTTTGCTCAATTTTTTATAATTTTAATTCTAAACCTTTTTCTAAAGGATCTATTAAATGCTCAATAAAGTAATCATCTTCTTTTGGAACCATCTTTTTGAAGATTAAATCACTTAAATATTCATCGACTTCTTGAGGTAAAACATATTTTTCTTTTAAATTATTATAAAAATATGCCAAAAAATCATATAAATTGTGAGTGCCACTTTTTAAAAAGTTATCTAAATCAAAAGAAGAACTCATACTTTGTAAAAATAATTTTAAAACTTCCATTTTATCATGTAATAATAAATTATCTTTTAAAGAATTTTGTTTCTCAAAATCAAAACTTGGTATAAATGGACCATAACTACCTTTTTCTTTATAATAGCAAAATGCAAAATTAGTAAAAATAGGTTGTTTATTTTCATCTAAAAGATAATTACTATATCTTATATCATAAGGATTAAAATCTTGTTGATTAGCAGGTATTAATCTTTCTAACATTATTCTAAATAATGTGATGATGTCTTTAGGAGACATTGTTAAAATTTCTTTAGATAAATCTTTATGTGCTTTTAAATAAGGAGCTACTAAATATATAAAGATTTCATTTTCATCAATAAATATTTTTTTATGGTTGTTAAATCCTTCAATATCTAAGTTACATAGTGATGATAAAGTTTCGATATCACATGCACTAGACACTTTCTTAATAAAATATTTTTCGTCAAAAATTATTTGTTCAGGATTATCATTATTATACCTAATTAGTTCAATAGGCAAATCACGCATTACCTCTAAATTTTTTATTTTTTTCATTAAAATCACCTGGTTAATTATTATATATTTTTTTAAGTAAAAGTCAAGCATTTTATGGTATACTTATAGAAGATTTAGAGGTGCTTTATGAAAAAAGTAATAATGATTAAATATGGTGAGTTAAGTACAAAAAAAGATAATATTGGGTATTTTTTAGTAACACTTAAAAATAATATTTTAGAAACATTAAAAGGTTATGATTGCAAAGTTAATTATGATAAGAGTAGAATGTTTATTGAAACAGATAATTTTAAAGAAGTAATTGATGCTTTAAAAAAGGTTTTTGGGATTCATGAAATAGTTATTGGGTATAAAATAGAAACAAAAGATATAGAAGAAATAGGAAATGAAGTATTAAAATTAGTGAAAGAAAAAGAGTTTAAAACATTTAAAGTAGTAACAAAAAGAAGTGATAAATCTTATCCTTTAACTAGTATGGAAATTAGTAAAAAGATAGGTGCTATTTTATTAAAAAATATTTCTAATATTAGTGTTGATGTTCATAATCCTGATTTAGAAATTAATGTTGAGATTAGAAGAAATGAAACATTAGTTTATTTTGAGCGAATTAAAGGAAGTGGCGGATATCCAGTAGGAGTTCAAGGTAAAGGGTTATTGATGTTAAGTGGTGGAATTGATTCTCCTGTTGCTGGATATTTGGCGATGAAAAGAGGAGTAAAGTTAGAATGTATTTATTTTGAAAGCCCACCTCATACAAGTGAAGAAGCCAAGAACAAAGTTTTAGCTTTAGCTAAGAAATTGAGTATCTATAATAATGGTATGAAAGTTCATGTTGTTAATTTTACCAAAATTCAAGAAGAAATTTATAAAAATATTCCGCATGATTATTTAGTTACGATAATGCGAAGAATGATGTATAGAATAAGTGCCATCATTTCTAAAAGAAGTAATGGCCATATTTTAGTTAATGGTGAAAGTATTGGACAAGTAGCAAGTCAAACACTAACTAGTATGAGTGTTATTAATGAAGTAGTAAAACTTCCTGTTATAAGACCTGTAGCTTGCTTAGATAAACTAGAAATAATTGATATTGCCAATAAAATAGGAACTTATGAAACAAGTATTTTACCTTTTGAAGATTGTTGTACAATATTTGTGCCTAAACATCCAGTAATAAATCCAAGTAATAAGAAATGTGTAGAATATGAAGAATTAATTCCTTATGATGATTTGATTTATGAATCGGTTAAGAGCCATGAAGTAATTAAAATAACAAATGAAGAAAAAAAAGAGTTTGAAGATTTACTTTAAAACTCTTTTTTAGTATATATTTCTTTCTTTTTCTCATAATAAAAGTAGGTGATTATATGAAAGACGAAGAGTATTACTATAAATGTGCTGATATTGAGAACAATAATGAATTAGAAAGAAAAAAATATGAGTATTTTAATGAATATGGTTATAACTTTGATTCTAATAAGAGAAAAGGCTATGATTTAGATAGGTATGCTGAAAAATTAAAAAATAGTGTTCCCCACTTTGATATTAATGTTAAAAGATAGCTATTTGTTCCTATTTATGTAAAGTAAACTTTATGTAGATATAACGCTTAGTTAATGCTTTTTTTCTTTTTTTTTGCTATAATTAGAAAGAGGTGAAGAAAGATGAAAATATTAACAGTAAATGCTGGTAGTTCTTCCCTAAAATTCAATGTTATAGAATTACCAGAAGAAAAAGAATTAATTAGTGGGTATTTTGAGAAAATTGGGATGGAAGGAAGTTTCTATAATATCAAAATAGATGGTAAGAAAACTGAACATGTAGTTGACATAAAGAACCATTTAGATGCTGTCGAATGTTTAAAACAGGAATTATTTGATAATAATATAATATCATCATTGGATGAAATATCTGGTGTAGGTCATAGACTAGTTCATGGTGGTGACAAATTTAAAGATAGTGTTTTAATAACTGATGAAGTAATTGAAGTATGTGAAGGGTTTAATGATTTAGCACCACTTCATAATCCAGCAATGATTGCGTGTTTAAGAGCATTTAAAGAATCAATGCCAAAGACACCAATGGTGGCTGTATTTGATACATCATTCCATCAAACTATGGAAGAAAGAGAATTTTTATATTCTGTTCCTTATAATTGGTATAAACAATTTGGTATTAGAAAATATGGTTTCCATGGAACAAGTCATAAATATATTACGAAGAAAATGCAAGAGATACTTGGGAAAGATAGTATTAATATCATTAATTGCCATATTGGTAGTGGTGGAAGTCTTTGTTGTATAAAAAATAGTAAAAGTATTGATACTACTATGGGCTTTAGTCCTAATGCTGGTATTATGATGGGAACTAGATGTGGAGACATTGATTACTCAATTATTCCATATTATATGTCTAAAAGTGGTAAGACTTTAAAAGAAGTGGATAATATTCTAAATAAAGAAAGTGGTTTATTAGGTATTTCCGAAAAATATTCTGATCACAGAGATATCGAAGAGGAAATGGCTAAAGGAGATAGCCAAAGTATTTTAGCTAATGACATGTATGTTGATAGAATTGCAGCATATATAGCTAAATACTATGTTAAATTAGAAGGAAAAGTCGATGCTTTAGTGTTCACAGCTGGTCTTGGTGAAAATGCTATTGATTTTAGAAAAGATATTCTAAAGAAACTAGAATGTATTGGAATTATTGTTGATGAAAAAGAAAATGATAAAATAGCAAGATTTAGAGATATTCAAGAAGGTAAGATTTCTAGTGCAGACTCTAAAGTACCAATTTATGTAGTACCAACTAATGAAGAGTTAATGATTGCTCTTGATACTTATAACATAATAAATAACTAGAAATAGAGGTAAAGATATGTCTAATATAATATGTAAACAAATTTATAAGAAAATTAAACAATATGATACAATCGTTATAGCTAGGCATATCGGACCTGACCCAGATGCGATAGCTAGTCAAACAAGTTTGAAAGAAACAATTAAGAAAACTTTTCCTAATAAGCAAGTTTATGCTGTTGGGGCAAATGTTTCTAAATTTAAGTTTTATGGAACATTAGATAAATTACCTGATAGTGATTTTTCTCATGCTTTACTAATTACTTGTGATGTTCCAAATATTGAGCGAATTGATGGTGCTTTAATTAAGGATTTTAAGGAAGTAATAAAAATTGATCACCATCCATATGAAGAAGATTTTGGAGGACTAGAGTGGATTGATGCTAGTGCTTCTAGTACTAGTCAAATGCTTTTAGAACTTATTTTTAATACAAAACTTGAGCTTACTAAAAAAGTTTCAGAAAATCTTTTTTTAGGAATAGTATCTGATAGTGATAGGTTTTTGCTTTCTTATACAACTAGTAAAACATTTTATTTAGTAAGTCGTCTTGTTAAAGAAACAAATATTGATATGGGAGAATTATATCATAAATTATATGAACGCCCTATTTCGGAAGTTAGATTTCAAGGGTACTTATCGGAAAACTTAACGATTACAGATAATGGATTAGGTTATGTTAAAATTACGAGTGAAATATTAAAAAAATACAACGTTGATACAGCAACACCAGCTAATATGATTAATAATTTTAACTACATAAAAGAGATATTAGTATGGACATTTATTACTTATGATGAAAAAAATGGCATATATAAAGTTAATATTCGCAGTAAAGGACCAGTAATCAATGAAACTGCTAGTAAGTATAATGGGGGAGGACATATATTTGCAAGTGGTGTTCGAACAAGTGATGAAAAAGTAATTGATAAATTGTTAAAAGATTTAGATGAAGTTTGCAAGGAATATCAAGAAACTATTACGAATGAGTAGTAGTTTTTTTGATATTTTATTAAATTAAATATTTAAGTGTAATCTTTAATAAATTCTAACCCAGGGTTAATTTTGGAGAGGAAATCCCGAATGGAAATCCCGTTTTGCTAATAAGTAAT
>CAOJRP010000045.1 GCA_948442015.1 uncultured Erysipelotrichaceae bacterium | reverse complement strand
ATAATCCCCTCTATTTAATTATTTACGTAAAGTTTTTATGCGATTGCCTTATAGGCAAAAACATATACGTGGAGTATAGGCAAACATATATTATTTTAGGAGGATGAAAAAGATGTTGTTTGAAGATATAAACTATGAAATTTTTGGACTAAAAAGAGAAGATGTATTTAGTCCTGAAGAAACTTTAATGCATGGCAATTTGTTTAAAAGTCTTTATCAAGGTTACAAAGGATATCCAGTTTACAAAATAGTTGCAAACAATGAACGTGATGCTTGTCTTTTAAAAATTTATGAATTAGACCAAGTAATTAATGACTTAAATCTCTATTTAGATTTAAACCCTAAAGATGAGTATTTTTATTCTATGTTTAAAAATTATGTTAAGGAACTTGAAATGGAAAAAGAAAAATTTGAAAGACTTTATGGCCCTTTAATGTTATGTGATACTAATTACGACACTTATAGATGGAGTGAAAATCCATGGCCATGGGAAGGAGATAGTGATAAATATGTTTAAATATGAGAAAAAGCTTAACTACCCTATTAATATTAAAAATAAAGATTTAAAAATGGCTAAATATATCATTACTCAGTTAGGTGGCCCAGCTGGAGAACTTGGAGCTGCTATGCGCTATTTTTGTCAAAAGTTTTCTATGCCCGATGAAAAAGGAAAATCTTTATTAAATGATATTTCTTGTGAAGAGCTTGGGCATTGCGAAATGATATCAACAATGTTTAAACAATTAGTTAAAGATGCAACTGTTAAAGAACTTGAAGAAGCAGGATTAGGTTCATATTTTGCTGACCATGGTAAAGGTGTTTATACAGTTGATGCAAGTGGAGTTCCATTTAGTGCGGCTACTTTTGACTCAACAGGGGATATTCTTGCCGACTTAGAGGAAGATATGGCAGCAGAAGAAAAAGCAAGGGCAGCTTATGAAAATTTAATTGATTTAGCATCTACAGAAGATTTAATTGGACCACTACTTTTCTTAAGACAAAGAGAAATTGTTCATTATGCAAGATTTAAAGAACTTCGTGATTATTACAAAGAAAAATTGTTCAAATAGTGAACAATTTTTTAGTTTTAAACTTTATAGAATTTTGTACTTCTCTTAGCTATCGAAATAGTAGCAAGGGCTATCGCAGCACCACCAGCTAAAATTGCGTAAGAAGCAAAGTTCCCAGTTTCAGGAGTTTCAAATTTCGGATCTGTTGGTGTTGGTGTACTTCCTTTTTCACAAACTTTTTTATCATATAATTGTGGTTTTTCATGGCCTTCTGTAGTTGCTCCAAACTCTGTATAATATATTTCTACACAAATATTACCACAATCATCACCTTGTTCTGCTACTTTAGCAACAATATTAGCTATATTTCCTGAGCTAACACCTGCTGCCGTTTTGGAAGTTAATGTCGTATACCCTGTTGCAGCATCAGGTACAGGATTATTCCAAGGATCAGTTGCTCCTGTGGCATATGTTGTACCTTGTACTTCCATATTATAACTTGTAGTCTTCATTCTTAACTGAGTAATAGGATTTGTAGACTGTACTAAAGTAACTTGACAATTAACTGTATCTCCATAATTTGGTTGATCAGGTGTACAAGTCAAATTAAATTGAACAGCAGCATTGGCAATAGATGGAAAAAACATTATCCCAAATAAACCAACAAGTAACATTGATAACTTCTTTTTCATATAAAAATACCTCATTCCTTACTTTTATTTTTCCCTTATTGTATTCTAATTATAACATACTTTTTAAAAATGTATAGTTTTTTTTCAAAAATGTTACATTTTATGATATTATTAGAAAAGAGAATAGGAAAGCGGTGAGATATTGAAACAAATAGAAGTCCATATTACCAATGATTGCCTAGTTTTTTCATATAATACCGCTATAAGTAATGAACAAGATTTAATAAACACTAGAGCTTTATCTAAAAGCGTTTTAACATTTAGTGAAAAATACATGGAAGAAAATACCAAAGCTGTTGCTTCCTTTTTAAAAGATTTGTCCTTTAAAAGGCAAATAAAAAAAGCTGTGATTTTACAACATTCTTTAGCACCTTTAATTATTGATTGTTTAAATAAAACTGAATTTGAAAGAATCTCTTTTTTAGAAAATACTTGTATTACATTTAAAATTTGCGAAAAATTAGCTGAAGTTAAACACTTAAAATTTATTGATTGCTATAGTATTCCAACATTTATGCTAGAATACTTAGATAAAGTTGGTATCGTAGCTGAATCAAGATGTGAAGTATTAACTCATAGTAGATTTATGAATGAAAATAATTTAACTTCATATTCTAAAATGTATTACAAAATAAATTTAAGAATTACTACTCCTGTAGATGACGAAGACATTAAAGATTTAGAGGCATTTTGCAATATTAACAGATATTTGAAAACTATTCATCTTGACCATTGTGATATTGAATCAATAAATAAAATTGCTGAAGCTCTTCATAAAGAAAGAATAAAAAATATTAAAATAATTATTCATGATAATATTCATGATGAAAAAATAATTGATGCTTTAAAAAAACTAAACAAAAAATATATTAAAAAATATAAAGTGTCTTTAAAACTTAGTTACACAGAAGAATATATAAAAGACAATTTTATTAAACAGGTAACTTTCACAACTTTAAAAGTCTGCTCATTTTTGATATTTGTTATAATTGGTGGAGTTTTAGGTTATATATTTTTAAACAATAATAATAGTTTGAGAAAAGTAAAAGAAATAAATGAAGAGATTAATACAGTTTTAAGTAGTGCTGAAAAAAATACTATTTACAATACAATCGAAGATAAAGACGAAGACTCAAATAATAATGGGCAAATTAATAGTAATGGCGGTAGTAGAAATAATTATTTAAGAAGTTTACTATCACTAAATAGTGATACTGTTGGTTGGTTAACCGTCAAAGGTACTAATGTTGATTACCCTGTAGTTCAAGCTAATGACAACAAATATTATTTAAGAAAAAATTATAATAAACAAAAGGATTTTAATGGTTGGGTATTTATGGACTATCGAAACAATCCTGAAGTACTAGATAAAAACACTATTATATATGGTCATAATATCTATTATAGTGATGTTATGTTTGGTACTTTAACAAAACTGACAAAAAAGAAATGGCGTGACGTAGAAGAAAATCATTATATATCATTTAATACATTAGACGAGAATTTAACTTGGAAAATTTTTTCTGTCTATTCGATTAATGTAACTAGTGACTATTTACAAACTACTTTCGATAGTAACGATGAGTGGTTAGAATTTACATCCACATTAAAGACCCGAAGCGATTACGAATTTGATGCAGAAGTTAAAGAAGATGACAAAATTTTAACTCTTTCTACTTGTCTAGAAAATAATCGAAGACTTGTTGTACATGCTGTTTTAGTAAAAGAATAACTTAATATTCTTTTTCTTTGGCTAAACTTTTCTACTTTATGTTATAATTTAAAATAATAGAAAGGTTCTAGAATATGGGGACAAAGAGTTTTAAGCATTATAAAATCACTGATGAAAATAAAGATGAAACACTAAACTTGTTAAGAAATCAAGAATTCTTATCGCAAATAAACGCAAAAGATTTAGAAAAAATAATCAATCAACTAGATTTCAAATCATTATTTAATATCATCCAAAATAATATTATTTTAGATAAAATTAGTTCTATAAATACTAATATTTTAGAAAAAGATAGGTTTTTCTTCCCTAATTTTCTTGATTCTGTTACTCTTGTAAAGAAATCTAATCCCCATATGATTTACGATATGCTAAATTATTTAAGTAATGATACAATTATTTATTACTTAGTTTGTCCTTATATTCAAGAAAAATTAAGTGATGTTGAATTAGTAGAACTACTATGCAAGAAAGAAATACCTTTTAATGATATTTTAGAAAACGAAGAGTTATTTAATGCAATTTCTCCTAGTCTACTTACAAATTATATTAATAAGTTATGGCTTAAAAAACCTAATAGTAAAATAATAAATAAAAAAGTTATAAAAAAATTATTTGATACTAACGATGAAATATTAGATAGTATTAATTTAGACGAAGTAGATTATCTTTTTGAAACTATAAAAACCAAAAATTTACTAAGCATTCAAGAAACTAAAATAACAATTCCCTCTTATAAAGCTTTGTTAATTTCTTATCTTGTTTTTGGCATAAACAAAACCTTAGAGATAATAAATAATGGTAATAAAGGTATAAATGCTAATATGATTAATGTTTTACAAAAAGAAATTATTGATTATAAATTGACAGAATTTTACTCTCGGAATTATAACATTTTACATAATATCATAGAAAATATTTTAAGTAATTTAAAACTAATTAAGAGCAAAGATGAAAAAGATTTTAAGGAAAAAATTAACGAAAGCAATTATTTAAATTCAATTATTAATTTTATAATAAATTACAATTATATGACTATTGATGGTATCATCCAATTTTTATACAATATCAATTTACAAAATGATGACATATTAAAGAAAAAGGAATTGTCCAATTTTTGTAACAACTGTGTAAACTACATATTAAAAAAAATAGAAAATGAAATAAAAAGTAACACAATAAAAACCGCTTTAAAGCATTTTGAATTAAAGAAAAAACCTAGAGAAAAGGAGTATCGTAAAATAAGTACAATTTCTTTACAAAGAATATCGTTAAAACTATTTGTTGAAGCTTTAAAAGGAAACATTTATAGTTATGCCTTTAAAAATGAAAATACAACTTCTTTTTTAACTTCATATCGAAATTTTATAAAAAAGACTGGTTTTGAAGAAGATTATTTTATTGAGAATATTTTAGTACCACTTAGTAATGGTAATTTTGAAATCACGTCTTTCTTAGAAAAGTTAGGGATAAATAAGCCTTATAGCTATAATTTATATATTGATACACAAAAAAACAAAGTTATTATTTCAGAAATCAATTTATATTTAAAAGAATTAAACAAAAAATATAATCCTGATACTTTATTTCAAATTATAAATTATATACTTTATGGAACTAAAATAAATGATAAAATTCATAAAAAAGATTTAGAAGTAATAAAAGAAATTCAAATAAAAATTAGTGAAATATTAGAAAATTTTACTTTTGATAAAGAAAATTTAGAAATTAATTTAGAAAGTTCTTGTGTAATTCCAAATGATTATGAGTTATTAAAGTTTATGGCTGCAAAAGAAAGGATAGAGAAAATCATAAAAAAAACAATAAATTATCTTAATCAACATATGAATAAAAAAGCCATAAAAGAAAAACACTTTAAAGAATTTTTGGATTTAACTTGTAATTCATTAGCAACTCTTCCATTTAATGATATAAATTACACATTAATTGTTCGTACATTTACATTTACGGATTTAGAAAGAATTTTTGAAGGATTCGATATAAAAGAAAAATTTGTCCAAGATATAGATTTAGAAAAATGGCTTTTAAATAATCAGTTAATAGTGCTTACAGCCGAAGGTTATTTGAAAGATACAATTAATTTAGGATTTATTATCTCTAATTGGCATAGTATAAGAAATATATGTCAAGGTCTTAACCTTGATATTAAAGAACTAAATATTTTTGATTGTTATAAAATTCTTCAAGAGAATACTTTCAAACTCGATAACTTTGATATTACAAAAAATTGTAAAAAACATTAAGGCAGTTTCTAAGAAATAGTGTTATAATTTAGATAGATGATGTAGTTGCCATTTGAGATCTATACTTATTCTCTAGAAGTAGTGATGTGGATTTGACGTTTTAGATCTATGTCATCTCAAATGGTATTAAAACAAAAAGTTATTACAACTTTATCATCTTTGCTGTTTTAGATCTATGTCATCTCAAATGGTATTAAAACCTTTTTGAACTTAATGTTGTAAGAAAAGGGTTTTAGATCTATGTCATCTCAAATGGTATTAAAACAGTAACATTATATCAAATAGAAGTTTAATAGTTTTAGATCTATGTCATCTCAAATGGTATTAAAACTAAGTTATTTAAACAATGTCGTTCGGCCGCGTTTTAGATCTATGTCATCTCAAATGGTATTAAAACTCCTTTTTCATTTCTCTTTCCTATTAATTTGTTTTAGATCTATGTCATCTCAAATGGTATTAAAACCCACAAACAAAATTACTTTCACTTGCCACTGTTTTAGATCTATGTCATCTCAAATGGTATTAAAACTAGTGAAATCGGTCAAAATCTAAGAATCAAGTTTTAGATCTATGTCATCTCAAATGGTATTAAAACAAAAGAAAAAAATAAGTTTAATTCACTTTTGTTTTAGATCTATGTCATCTCAAATGGTATTAAAACAAAAGAAAAAAATAAGTTTAATTCACTTTTGTTTTAGATCTATGTCATCTCAAATGGTATTAAAACTCACACGTGTTGCGGTCAAGGAAAATATCAGTTTTAGATCTATGTCATCTCAAATGGTATTAAAACTCACACGTGTTGCGGTCAA
>CAOJRP010000044.1 GCA_948442015.1 uncultured Erysipelotrichaceae bacterium | reverse complement strand
TTAATATCTTTTTCATCTAGTGTGACTTGTTTTCCATAAAACTTTTCACACTATCTGGACATGCTTTGTTTTATTCCCTTATTCTTTAACCTTTGCTGATAAGATTGATGTTGATATTGCCATCCTTGATCTGAATGAAATATCAATCCATCAAGATTATTGTTCTTATCAAACGCTTTATTTAACATATCATTTATTTGTTCTAGATTAGGTGATTTAGAGGTATTGTAAGATACAACTTCTCCATTAAAACCATCTAATATTGGTGATAAATAAATCTTTTCTCCACGAAGATTAAATTCTGTTATATCTGTATACCATTTCTTATTTGGCTTATCTGAGTTAAAATTTCGCTCAATTAAGTTGTCAGCGATTTTACCAATAGTACCTTTATAAGAAGAATACTTTCTTTTGTTTCTTTTTAATGGTTTTAAACCTAATTTAACCATTATTCTATAGACTTTCTTATGATTAATATTATATCCTTGATTTTTTAATTCTAATGTAATTCTTCGATATCCATATCTTTCTTTATTATTAATAAATATTTCTTTTATTTTTTCTATTACTTCTTTATTTTTATCATCTTTATCTTTTTTAGATAAAGTATAATAGTATACTGATCTGGCTAAACCAGATACTTTTAGAAGAATCATTAAGGAATATTTTAGCCGTAGTTCACTTACAACATTTACTTTTTCTTCTGTTGTTGATTTTCTTCCTTGCTTGAACAACGGCTCTCAATTTTTTTGAGTATTCTAGCTCCGCCTTTAAATACAAGTTTTCTGCTTCTAATCTTTTTATCTTTTCTCTGTCTGTTTCATTTACTTTTTTCTTTGTTACTTTTGGCATAGTTGGACGCCCTCGCTTTCGTTCAACTATATTATAACCATTTTCTTTGTATTTTTTAACCCAATTACATAACATTCCATCACTAGACAATCCTTCTTCTATTGATACTGACATAACTGATTCATTATTTAATAAAACTCTATTAATTATTCTTTCCTTTTCAAAAGAAGAATAACTTTTATTCTTTGTAGTCCTTAAAATATTAAATCCATGCTTATCAATTAATCTTATTAAATATTGCACACTATGATATTTGATACCATATTTAGGACCCAATGATTTTATGGACATTCCTTTAATTTTGTCATTATATAAATTCACTTTATCTTCATAACTTAATTTTGACATATAAAAACCTCATTTCTATGTTCAAGAAACGGGGTTCATATCAATACTCAATTTTTTTCTATTTCAATAAACCTAATGGAACGCATTTTAATTTCTTTTAAAGGTTTGTCATTCTCATCCGTTTCTACTTTCGCTATTTCATCAACAACCTCTAATCCTTCTAAAACACGTCCAAACGAAGCATAAGAGCCATCCAAAGATGGATAAGTCTTTTGGACAATAAAGAATTGACTAGAAGCGGAATCCATATCATTACCACGAGCCATTGATAAAACTCCTCTCTCGTGTTTTAAATTATTGGTAATTCCATTTCTTCGAAATTCTCCTTTAATTGTTTCTTCACTACCACCTGTACCAGTTCCTGTTGGGTCCCCTGTTTGAATCATAAAATTATTGATAACACGATGAAATATTAAGCCATCATAAAATTTTTCTTCTACTAACTTTTGAAAGTTTTCGACAGTTACAGGAGCAATATCAGGATAAAGTTCTGCTAAAATAACTTTGTTATTTTCCATTTCAATTTTAATATAATTAGTTACTTCTTCTGTTTCGTTATATGTCGTATCTCCAATTGTTCCTTTACTTAAATCAACAACTTCTTCCTTTTTACCACAACTTACTACTAATAAAAGTAATGCTATAATTACTAAAATTTTTTTCTTCATTATTATTCCTCCATTATTAATTTTAAAGAAAGAAACTTTATATTGCAAGAGATTTTTTATCTTTTTAATTTATTTAAAATTTCTTTTTCTTCCCTACTAACTCGATAAGAGTCTTTTATTTTACTAATTGCTTTATTATGGGTAAAAGTATTTAACTTATTATTTTTAAGATATTTTAAAGTTCTTTTTGAATCTTTAATATAAAGTTCACATACTAACCAAGCTTCAGCCATATTAATATAGTATTTATCACTAGAAATACTATTTAAGATAATAAAAATTTCTTCAATATATTCTTCTTGAACGTAAAAATTTAAAATAGTTACTAATCCCACACGAGAGATAAACTCTCCTTCTTGTAAAGCAAGTTCTTTAAAATAAGGAAAATATTTTTGATTATTAGTTTTTAAAATAACCAAACTATTACAAACAGAATCACTTATACTCCAATCATCAATCTTTTTTATATACTCATTAAAGTGCTTAAAAAACAAATTTTCATCTTTAATACTTGCAATAACAAAACCACTAATTATTACTTCTTCATAGTAATCATTTTTTACATATTTTAAAAAGCTTAAGTAATCAGTTTTAGTAATTTTCTTAGCAATATTTCGTAACATTGGCAATCTAATACCGAGCATTTTGTATTTCGTCCTACAAATTCTAGAATTAAAATCACGATACTTGTCATCTTTAATGCCTATTAAATAATTTATAAATTCTTGATAAGTTTTAGTATTCCAATTATCTATTTGCATATTACCACCAATTTAATTATAACGAAATTCTTTTTATTTAGCAATTTAGTTGTTACTTAAAGAAAACTTTGTAATTTCTTCTCCTGGATAATCAAATAAAATTAATTTATCTACTTCTAAATAAAAAGGTTCAAATACTTCTAATACTTTTTCTTGTAAATTATTAATTAAGCAATAATCTTTATCAATATGTAAAGTTATATGAAACTTGAAATTTTGTGGATTATAAGGTTCTTTTGGAAATTTAGAGTAAAACAAACTTTGTAATTCTTTTAACTTTTGATTATTTTCGATACCTAGATATAAAATATAGCTATCATATTTACTATTTTTTAGGAAAACTTTATTTACTTTTAATTTTATTTT
Source organism: uncultured Erysipelotrichaceae bacterium (assembly GCA_948442015.1). Classification (GTDB taxonomy): domain Bacteria; phylum Bacillota_I; class Bacilli_A; order RF39; family UBA660; genus CAOJBM01. The sequence goes on along the minus strand of CAOJRP010000044.1, from coordinate 3,704 downwards.
ACCTATATTTATTGTTTTAGCCAAGTTTATTAATTCTTCTTGATTTATCTTATCTGTAGCAAAAATAGTAAAATGATATGGTAAGTTATCAATGTCATATCTATGTTCATCATCTACTCCATATGGAACTTTACAAGTTTTAAATTTTATTTCTGTCATTAGTTTTTCTATTTTCTTTAGTTCATCTTGTTTTAAACTACTTATTAAGGTAATCCTACTCATAAGTTTTCTCCTATCACAATAAATATAACAAAGTTTTCTTTATTTAGCAATTTTTGGCAGTTGTATTATCAATTTATTTACTATATAATGATTTTAACGAACAAATATTTGGAGGCGGACTATGGAAGAAAGACATATTTTAAGTATTGATTTAAAAAGTTTTTTTGCTTCTTGTGAATGTGTTTTAAGAGGAATTGACCCTTTTACTACTCCTTTAGTTGTGGCAAATAAAAACCAAGGAAATGGAGCAATTACTCTAGCAGTTACACCTTACTTAAAAAAGCAAGGTGTTCCATCACGTGGAAGGCTTTTTGAAATACCTAAGAATATTAAGTACTATATTGTTCCTCCTAGAATGAATACTTATATTAAGTTTAGTGAACAAGTTGTAAGTATATATTTAGATTATGTGGCAAAAGAAGACTTACATGTTTACTCTATTGATGAATGCTTTCTAGATGTTACTAATTATCTCCATCTTTATAAGAAAACAGATTATGAACTGGCAAAAGAAATCCTTATGAAGATTTATGAAAAGACAAAGTTAACAGCAACTTGTGGGATTGGCCAAAATATCTTAATGGCTAAAGTAGCAATGGATATTGAAGCAAAACATACCCCTTTAGGAATTGCTAAGTGGACAAGCGATGATATAAAAACAAAGTTATGGAATATCACTCCTCTATCTAAAATGTGGGGAATTGGACCAAGAATGGAGAAAAGATTAAATAATTTAGGAATTTGTAAAGTAGGAGATTTAGCAAATTACAATAAATATAAATTAAAAACCCTATTTGGCGTTATGGGGCTTGAATTAGTAGAACACGCTAATGGTATTGATAATTCCGTAATAAATAGCTTAAATACGAGTCCTAAAGAGAAATCATATTCTAATAGTCAAGTATTATTTAAAGATTATAATGGAGATAACGTAAGACTTATTATTAGAGAAATGGTTGATTTAGTTACAAAAAGATTAAGGATAAATAATAAACAAACTCTAGTTATTGGACTTGCTATAAGTTATTCGAAAAACGTTGGTGGAGGATTTTACCATACAACTAAATTAGATACCCCTACTGATAATAGCAAAATAATTTTAAACATTTGCATGTTTCTTTTCGATCGTTATTATAATGGTTCACCAATTCGAAAAGTAGGAGTTAGTGTGGGAAGATTATGTGAAAAAGATTGTTTACAATTAAATATTTTTGACGATCTAGAAAGTGTTAAAAAAGAAGAAAGTAAAAACAAAGCAATTGATTATATTAATAATAAATATGGTAAAAATAGTTTACTTAATGCTTCTTCTTTGCTTGATAATTCAACAATTAGAGAAAGAAATAAAAAGATTGGAGGTCATAATGCATGAATAGTAACCGAGGGATGGTAAAATGGCAACCATTTAGTGCTGTAATACCTGGTAATCATCTTGTTAGTAAAATAATTAATGATAAAAGTAAAATTAAAAAGCCTGAATTAAGTGAAGAACAACTTAAAAATATAGAAAAACTTGTTATTATATCTTACACTAATCAAGAATCTTTTCACTTTTATTATTTTTATAGTGGCAAAAAACTAATAAAATATGGTTTTGTAAAAAAAATTGATTCGGTTATGAAAAAAATATTATTAAATAATGGAACATTAATTTTCTTTAATCAAATTATAGATATAACTACTTAAAGAAATCTCTTTGTTGATTCTATTTTCTTAAGAGTTCCAAATGTATATTCTTCTTCAGCTTCTCTTATTAAAGAAGAAATAGGAGTTGTTTTTTCTAAAGCTATTCCTTCTATTGCAGCATTAAATTCCAAAAAGTTTAATGGAACTTTAACGAAATCTGGTGTTATGTCACATAATGTAGGATGATTATTTCTAGAAACATAATAATATTCTTCACCACTTATTTTTTTACCATACTCCATTGTAGAATCCACATAGGAACCAATTACATAACCAGTATTTACTCCAATTCCATTCCAAAGAGTTACAGAATTTTTGTACTCTTTAACCACTCTATTTTCCTTAAATCCTTGGTAATTACCACATAAAAGTGTTGTCGTTTCTTTAGTATTTTTTCTTTTTAAAGCCGTAATAATATTTCCATCTTCTTCTTTTAAAGCTAAAAACTTTTTTGTAATATTTTTAGTTTCATATGGTGTGTCTATATCAACATAATCCTTCGTACGAATACTAATATCTTTAATATAAGAAGACATATTATCTTGAGGAATTGTTTTATATATTACTTCAATAATAGTAAAAACACTTTCATCTTCTATTCCATCCATCGAACTAAACACTATTTTTTCATCATTTATATTAATGCCTAAAGTATAAATTGAGCTCTCTTTTATATCTCCTATAACAGAACCTATAATTTCAATTGTATTATCATGATCTTTTAAAGAGCTAATTTCTCCATATTTAAACAAAAAAGTAAGTTTATTTAAAATAATTTCCTGGTATTGATAATTTAAAACATTTTCCTTAACAAACTTAATTATATGTTCATAAATAGTAATAAATTCTTCACTTTGTTTTTGTTCATGAATATAATTAAAAGAGCTTGTTAAACCAATATTTTTTCTTAATTCACATGTTAGTACAATATCCTCTAAACCTTTACTATATACTTCATTAAAATCATAAAAACTATTTGTCTTTTCTTTTCTATTTAATTGTTCATTTATATTTATTTGCATAACCAATACCACCCTACTTCTTACATACATTATAAAACAAAAATCTTTCTATGAAAAGAAAGATTTGCGATTAATTATTATAAATAATGTGATATGGGTATCCTCTTTTATCAATATTATTTAAGTTTAAGCCTAAATCTTTAGCTATTTTAAGTAATTTATCATATTCTAAAATAGTATCTGAAGTATATTCTTTCACTTCTATTTCAATAAAATAACCTAAGTCTTTAACGTAATCTAGTGCAACTTCATATTTATTTTTAACAAACCTATTTAATGTGGCAGTTAAATTATAATTATTTGGTATAGGAAACTCATAAATAATAACGCCTTTTCTTTTTAAGATAATAACATTATTTTCTATTTCATATGATAGTTTATTTTCATTAATTATTAAATTAATAGCAGCCATAATTTCACCTTCTAACAAAATTTCTTTAATGATTATTTTAATTAATAATCATTTTAAAATAAATTTCTATTACTTTTTCTACATTTTTACTCATTTCAATTTATTATAAACAATATTATTAATAAATCAAGTTAATATTTAATTATATAAAGTTACAATTATTTTAACATCACTTTTTTACATAAAGTTGGGGAATTCACAAAAAATATTCATTGATTTTAAAACAAACGTTTGATATAATCTATTTAAACTTATAAAATTTTATAAAGTATATATTTTCTTGAAAATGCATATAATAGAGTACTGAAGTTAGTGTAGAATAAGTGGGGAGATTTAACCCAAAAAAATGAGATTTATAATTA
>CAOJRP010000043.1 GCA_948442015.1 uncultured Erysipelotrichaceae bacterium | reverse complement strand
CTATTTTACCTTATTGTCAATACTTTTTCTTTATTTTTTTCATGTCTTTGTCCTGTAGAAAAATAAATATATATTTTAAAAAGATAAAATATAAGTTATAATAAATGTAGCAAATAGGGAGGTTTTTTAAAATGTCAGAAAAGAGAAAAGAATATTTGACTTGGGAAGAAGGGTTTATGGCTCTTGCAATGACAATGGCTGGAAGAAGTAAAGATCCTTCAACTCAAGTTGCTGCAGTTATTGTTAAGGATAATAAACTTATTTCTATTGGATATAATGGATTAACAAAAGGAATGGATGATGATACTTTTCATTGGGATTCCATAGGTGAAATTACTGGAGAAGAAGATAAAGTAAAAGACCCTTGGGTTGTTCATGCAGAGAGAAATGCTGTATATAATTATCGTGGACCTTTAGCAGATTTTGATGGTAGTACTTTATATTGTACTTATTTTCCTTGCCATATATGTGCCCAAACAATAGTGCAAGTAGGAATAAAAAAAGTTGTATATCTTAGAATGTATGCTTATTCAAAAGATACTGCTATAACGAAAGCAATGTTTGATGCAAAAGGTATCGAATATGTTCCATATAATCCAGATGTGGAATTTACGAAAGAAGAAATTCAGCAAACGACAAATGATATTCAAAAAATGGTAAAAAAGTTTTCTCCAAAACCACCTTCTCCTAATTATTAGGAGAGTTTTTATTTTGGAATACCATAGCTTTTAGTTTGAGTATCATAGAATAAATAATTGTTAGGTGGATTATAAGTAAATATAGTGAAGATAATTATATTAATAAAGATTAGTAAAAAACCAATTAAATTGTTATATTTTACTTGATTAGTATTTAAGACTATATAACTTATATAAGCACTAAAGATAAAAGTTAGTAGTAAAATGACAATTGCTATTATGAAATTGTGTTTAAAAATAGAAGTAATAGGAAGGTAAAGAATTAAGTAGAACATAATTCCAAATAAAGAAGATATTCCTATTGATAGAGTAAAATTGTGATAGGAAATATTGAAACTTTTATAAAGGAAATATTCAATAATACTTGTAAATATAATAGGTATTGTTATTAATTTCATGTGTTCCCAGATACTTTCATTAACTGGGAAAAATATACTAGTTATGGGACTAGGAAACAATGTATATAGAAAATGGAAGATAACTGATAACAGTAAACATAACACTACGGAAATAATTTTTATTTTTGTCATAAGCATCAATAAATATTATGTTATTTAAAAAATTTTAGACTATTTATTAAAATGTGCAAAAAAATTGCACATATTTTTAGTTTGGTGGTATACTATTAGCAAGGGAGGTTGTTATATGTTAATATCGTTTATGGTTAATGGCTATAAAGCTTTTAATAATGCAGCTAAAATATCTTTTAAAGGTAATAAGCATATTTCTAACAAAGATTATGTTTTTGATAATGGAATATTAAAGTCGGCTATTATTTACGGGCCAAATAATACAGGGAAATCATCATTTATTGATTCAATTACTGTTTTCAAGAAAATTATTTTAGATGGTAATTTATCTTTAGACTTAACAAAAATGGATTTTGATTATAACTTTTTTAAAGAAAAAAAGGAAATATCTTATGAGATAGAATTTGAAGAAAATAAAAAAGTATACCATTATTTTCTATCATTTAGTTATGATGAAGGTATAACTGAAGAAAAATTATTGGTTGACAATATTGAAATATTTGATTTAAATAAAAAAAATAATAATTCTGCTTTAAATAGTATTATAGATACTTTTAAATTATATAAAAATAAATTAATTATTTCAGTTTTACCTAGTAATTATAAAATGTATACTGATGCTTTTTTTAGCTTTTTTAATAAAATGGAAATAATTGATAAAAATGTTAATTTTAGTGACATTGTGGAATTAATTTCAACATTATCCAAAAAAGAAATGAAGTTATTTAATGAACTAATTTTAGCAGCTGATATTAGTATTGAAAAGGTGGAATATATCGAAGATTTTTCCAAAAATAAAGTATTTAATTTATTATCACATTATAAAATGAATAATAATCATAGTGTAATGTTTTCTAGTATTAGTGATTCTTCTGGTACTCAAATATTTATGGCATATATTGCTAAAATAATTAAGCTAAAGAAAACAGGAGGAATTTTAATAATTGATGAAATAGATAGAAGTTTACACACATTACTTAGTAAAAGCTTAATTACATTATTTAATGCAACAGAAAATAAAAATATTCAACTACTTACAACATCACACGATTTAGAATTACTAGATTGCTTAAATTTGTTTAGAAAAGACCAAATATGGTTTACTTATAAAGATAATAAGCAAGTATATTTTTATTCCTTAAATGATTTTAAACCAGCTTTAGATAAACAAGTTAGAAATAAAACCATGATTAGTTATTTAAAAGGAATGTTTGGAGCATTACCTCATCCTAATATAGAAGAAGTTTTTTATAAAGATTAAAGAAGATATATTTCTTATTTATGAAGGTTTAACTGAGGATAAATTTTTAAATCATTTAATTAATATTTATGAAAATAAATTTAATGTGATTCTAGTAAAAGCTAATGGTGTTGATAAGATAAAAGATAAGTATAAAAAGAAAAAGAAGACTTTTAATTATTCAATGTATGCTTTGATGTACGATTTAGATGGGAAGAAAACGATTGATGATATTAAAAAACAATATGAAGGAATAGATTTATCAAACACAACATTTTATTTTGTTAATCCTAATTTTGAGCTAGTTTTATTAATGGGGAAGACTAATAATCCTAATATTTATAATATTAATAAAGAAATTGAAAGTTATTATGGTGTTAAAGAGTACAGGAAACAAGAAAAACAGATAAATAAAATAATGAAACAATTAAAGAATGAAGAAATAAATAATATTTTTAAGCGATTAAAATTAATTAGTAGAAATGATAAAGATATTAGATCTTCTAATTACTATGACTTGTTTAATAAAATAGTTGTTTATAATGAAAAAAAGTAAATCTTTTCTTTTTTTTTTTATTAAATTTGTTATAATAATTAAGGTGGTAGAAATGGAAGAAGTAATAAAAATATTAGTTGAAACATTGAAAGTTTCTGAAAAACAAGTTCGAACTGTTTTAAAAATGTTAGAGGAAGGTGCAACGATTCCTTTTATAGCAAGATATAGAAAAGTTGAGACTGGGAATCTAAATGAAGACCAAATAAGAGAGATAGAAGAGCAATATAAATATCAAAACAATTTATTAGAAAGAAAAGAAGCAGTTATAAGACTTATTGAGGAAAAAGGACTTTTAACTAATGAGTTAAAAGATAATATTTTAAAATGTACAAAACTAGTTGAAGTAGAGGATATTTATAGACCTTTCAAAGAGAAAAAGAAAACTAAAGCTAGTGAAGCGATTAAAAATGGCTTAGAACCTCTAGCTAAAATGATTATGTCTTTTAAAGTTAGTGGTAGTTTAGATGATTTAGCTAAAAAGTTTGTGAGTGATAATGTTAAAGATACAGATAGTGCTTTAGAAGGTGCAGGATATATCATTGCAGAATGGATTAGTGATAATGCTTACTATCGTAAGTGGATAAGAAACTATGTTTTTCATAATGGAGAAATCGTTTCCAAAGTAAAAAAAGATGCTCAAGATGAAAATAAAACTTATGAAATGTACTATGCCTTTAGTGAACCAATTAAATATATTAAACATTATCGAGTACTAGCTATTAATCGTGGAGAAAAGGAAAAAGTTTTAAATGTTAGTTTAAATTTTGACGATGATGCTATAGTTGCTTATTTAGAAGAAAAATTAATTAAAGATAAAAATTCAGTAGTTGTTCCAATAGTTAAAAATAGTATTAAAGATTCTTTAAAGAGATTAATTCTACCTAGTATTGAAAGAGAAATTAGAGCAGAGTTAACAGAAAAGTCTTCTAAAAAAGCAATTGAAACTTTTGGTACTAATTTAGAACATTTACTTATGACAAGGCCCTTAAAAGGAATGACTGTTTTAGGTTTTGACCCAGGATATGTTAATGGTTGTAAGTTAGCAGTTGTTGATGAAACAGGAAAATATTTAGATTCTGTAGTTATAAAACCATTTATTAAGGGAAGTCATGAGGAGGAAAATATTAAAGCAAGTAAGTTAATTGTTAAAAATTTAATTGAGAAGTATCATGTAGATATTATCTCAATCGGTAATGGTACTGCATCAAGAGAGTCAGAAAAGTTTTGTGCTGAGTTAATTAACGAATATAATTTACCTTGTAAATATGCGATAACTAGTGAAGCTGGAGCATCTGTTTATAGTGCATCACCTCTAGCTAATTTAGAATTTCCAGATTTAGCAATTGAAAAAAGAAGTGCTGTTTCTATTGGTAGAAGAGTGCAAAATCCTTTAGCAGAATTAGTTAAAATCGACCCTAAATCGATTGGGGTTGGAGAATATCAGTATGATGTAAACCAAAAAGAATTATCTGAGTCCTTAGATTTTACAACAACAAAAGTAGTTAATGAAGTTGGAGTAAATGTCAATACTGCATCTAAAAGTATCTTAAAATATGTATCTGGTTTAACGAAGAGTGTTATAGAAAATATTTATAAATATAAAGAAGAAAAGAAGATTAAAAATAGAGAAGAAATTAAAAAGATTAAAGGTGTATCGGATAAAGTTTATGAGCAGGCTATTGGTTTCTTACGAATTCCTGATAGTAGTAATCCTCTAGATAACACAGGTATTCATCCAGAGAGTTATCCTTTAACTGAAAAGTTATTAGAAAAACTAAATATTAATATTAATGAACTTAATAAAGAAGAAAATAAAGAAATTTTAAAGAAACAAAATGTGAAAGAATTAGCTCAAGTTTTAGATACAGATGTTTATACTTTAGAAGATATTATTAAAGAACTCTTAACACCTGGACTTGACCCAAGAGATTCTCTAGATTCTCCTGTTTTAAAAAGTGATATTTTACATATTGAAGATTTAAAAGTTGGTATGGAGTTAACAGGAACAGTTCGTAATGTTGCTTCTTTTGGTGCCTTTATCGATATCGGACTTCATGATGATGGTCTAGTTCATATTTCAAAAATGAGTAAAAGTTTTGTTAAAAATCCTAATGATATCGTTAGTGTTGGTGATATTGTCAAATGTTATGTTGATAATATTGATTTAGAAAAACAAAAAGTTAGTTTAAGTCTTATTAAGTAAAAAAAAATCTTTCATTATAGTGAAAGATTTTCTTGATTTTACAAAAATGTTTCAGTATACTTAAATTGGTGATAATAATGATTTTAAGAGAAAAGTATATTAATAAGATAAGACCTTTTTATGAATCAGATTTAATTAAAATAATAACAGGTATTAGAAGATGTGGTAAATCAGTTATTCTAAGTCAAGTTATGGAAGAAGTAAATAAAATAAGTAATAATGTTATTTACTTAAATTTTGAAGATAAACTTACTCTAAATAGAATTAATAATTGTGATGTATTACTTAAATATGTAGAAGATAACAGAAAAAAAGGTAAATGTTATTTATTTTTAGATGAAATACAAGAAGTAAAAGATTGGGCAAAAGCTTGTAAAACTTTAAGGCTACATGATAATTCTGTATTTATCACTGGATCCAATTCGAAACTACTATCAAAAGAGTTTACTAAAGAATTCAGTGGGAGATATGTATCATTTCGAATAAGACCATTTGTTTATAAAGAAATATTAGAATATTCTAAAGAATTAAAAAAAGAGTGTAATGTAACAGATTATTTAATATGGGGCGGTTTTCCTAAAAGAGTAGAATTTGATGGTGAAGCAAGGAGAATGTATTTAAATGATTTAGAAGATACAATAGTAATTAATGATTTAATAAATAGATATAAAATAAGAAAAGTAGATCTATTTAAAAGTTTAGTTAATTTTATTTTACAATCTAATAGTAGAGTTATATCTTCCAAGTCAATTTATGAATATCTTAACAATAATTTTAATAATTGTTCTATTAATACAGTAATAAAATATATTGGCTATTTAGAAGAAGCATATATAATAGAAAAGATTAAACCTTATTCAACAAAAAAGAAAAGTGAACTAAAGTATTATTTTAAAATATATAATGAAGATGTTTTCTTAAACTCAATTAAAGTTGTTAATAATAGATATGACTTAACTCATAACTTAGAAAATATAGTTTACAATGAACTAATATATATGGGATATAATATGAATGTTTTTTATATAAATAATAACGAAATAGATTTTTTAGCCCAGAAGGATGGCAAAAGTTATTATATTCAAGTTGCGTATAGTGTCGAAGATGGTAAAGCATACGAAAGAGAGTTTAGACCGTTTGCTAAATTAGATAATACTAATAAAAAGATTTTAATTACTAATGATGATATTGATTATTCAACAAGTACTATTACTCATATAAAATTAAAAGATTTTTTATTAATGGAAAGTTTAGAAGAAATAAAGTGAAAGATTTTACTAAATAATGAAAAATGTTTCACTAGAATAAATATTTATTTTATTAGTATGGTTCTAATACATAAAGTGTATGAATAATTCATTTTTTTAAGAATTTTTAATATTTTTAATCTTTTAAATAATATGGGTATTTATCTAGGAAATTAAATTTATAACATATAAATTATTAGAAAAACAAAAAGTTAGTTTAAGTCTTATAAAATAAAAAGGAAATGTCTTTTTATTTTTTTTCGTTCTTTTTACTTTTTTCTTCAATAAATTTTGTTAATACCCAAACTACTAAATTATTTAGACTTCTTTGTTCTTCTAAAGCAATCATATCTAATTTCTTTTTTAAATCTTCATCTATTCTAACATAGATAATATCTTTATTCATAATGCTATCTCCTTGCTAGTAATATGATAGTATAAATTTTAAAAAATATGTGCTTGCATTATGCTAGCACTTTAGATATAATTTTTATAAGGAGTAGAATAATTATGAAGTTAAAAGAACGAAAAAATAATAAGAAAACAATATTATGGGGATTAGGTATACTATTAATGCTTTCGTTAATAGTGGGAATAAGTTATGCGTATTGGATAATAACAAAAAAACAAGAAGGATTAAATAAAGTAAGTTCAGGATGTTTTAATATTGAATTATCAAATGAAAAGAATGATATAAAGTTAGAAAATGCTTATCCAATAGCAGATGAAGAAGGAAGAAAGCTAGTACCATATTCATTTACAGTAACAAATACTTGTAGTTTATTTGCAAGTTACAATATTAATTTAGAAATGTTACAAGGAACAACACTCGCTAGTAAATATATCAAAGTAATGGTTAATAATGAAGAGATAAAGAATCTAGCTGACTTAGAAACAACGAATACAGTATTAAATAATTCAGTAGAATCTAAAAAACTAACAAGTGGCAGTTTAGGAAGTGGAGACAGTGAAGATTATACAGTAAGAATATGGATGGATGGAAATATAACAGCTAGTGATAAAGACTCCATGAATAAAGTAATGTTATCAAAAGTAGTGGTGGATGCTAGTGTAAGTAAATATAATCCAGTGGATAGTGGGATAACATTATTAAAAGA
>CAOJRP010000042.1 GCA_948442015.1 uncultured Erysipelotrichaceae bacterium | reverse complement strand
CATAGATAAATAAAGGAAAAAATAGGTAGTTTGTAGATAAACTTTGCACACTACCGAGAATTTAGAGAAGAAGCAGGTATGGAAATAATTAATCCCGAATATGCAGGTAATTTGGTTATCGAATATCCAGATAGAATATTCGATATGAAAATATTTATTTGTACAGAGTACAAAGGAAAACCACAGGAAACAGAAGAAAATGAGGCTTTGTGGGTTTCAATAAATGAGTTGTTAGAAAAAGATAAAAAGTTTACAGAAATTTATTTATTAGATAAGTACCATAAATCTAATTTATTAAATAAAACTAATTTTAAGTGGCATTTTATTGCTGATGAGAAACATAATTTTGTTGATGAAATATTTTATAGTAAAGATGAAGAATATTGGAGTGAGTATTTAGATTAGGAGGAAAGCGATGTTTATATGGGCAGGAATAGATGTTGATGATGAGTTAAGAGAATTAAAAGAAAAAGCTTTATTAATTGATAATAATATTAATTTTGCAAATTCTTGTTTTGTCTTACCACTTCATATTTCTTTAAAAGCAGCATTTCAAATTGATAAAAACATTTTTGAAGAAATTGCTTTAGAAATTAGTAATTATTTTAAAACTATAAAACCGTTTGAGATAGCAATTGATAAAATAGAAATGTATGATAATATTATTTGGATAAGAATGAAAAGAAGTACTTATTTAGACAAAGTACATGATGAATTAAATAATATCTTGCAAGAGAAATATAACATAAAATTACATGAATATGATTTAGATTACAAGTATCATACAACTTTATTTATGGATAGTAATAAAGATAGTATAAAAGAAGCCTATGACTTAATAAAAGGAGTAGAATTACCACAAAAGATAAATGCTAATCAATTTGTAATTGGAACTTCTGAAACAGGGGAGTTAGGTACATATCAAATATATAAAAAAGTAAAAAGGAAATAACTATTTGGTAGTATTTCCTTTTAAAATGTAAAAATCCATAAACATATTAGCTAATTCTAAAGGAGTTTCCTTTGCCCCATTGATTAGCCAATAATAATAGATATTATAAAGACCTCCCGAGATAAAATAATAGTTATATTCCTCTTTAGTGCTATTAGCTTTACTATAAAATATCTTATCAAATTCATCTTTAATAATGTGAATTAAATCTGCTTTATAAAGAAGAAGACCAATATCTTCATTTTCTTTAAGATGGGTAAATAAGATTATTAAATATTCTTTAAAATTATTAGGATTATAATTAACTTTTTTATTTTTAATAAAATTATTTGTAATTTCATCAATATAGTGTTTTACTATTTCGTCTTTACTTTTAAAATTCCGATAAAAGGAAGCTCTTCCAACTCCTGCTTTATCACAAAGATAACTTATAGATATATCTTTTAAACTCTTTTTTTGTAATAACTCCAATAAAGTAATGGTAATTTTTTTAGTAACATAAGAGTCTTTTATTTCATTAGATACATTTTTAGAATTTTGTTTCATTTTTCTCATCTCCATTGTCTAAGCAAATTATTGATGATACAATTGTATCACGAACAGAATATTTTGAAAAGGTGTGGTAAAATGCTAGAATTAAAAGATATTATAAAGATGTATGTAGTAGGAGAAAAAACTCAACAAGTATTAAAAGGAATTAATATTAAATTTCGAAAGAATGAATTTACTTCTATTTTAGGAGCTTCAGGAAGTGGAAAAACGACTCTTTTAAATATTATTGGTGGACTAGATAAATACGATAGTGGAGAGTTAATTATTGAAGGTGTTTCAACAAAAAGATATGATGACTCAAATTGGGATAGTTATAGAAATTATCGAATCGGTTTTATTTTTCAAAGCTATAACTTAATTGCTCATCAAACAATTCTATCAAATGTCGAAATAGCTCTTACTTTATCAGGAGTTTCAAAAAAAGAGAGAAGAAAAAGAGCTAAAGAAGCTTTAACAAAAGTTGGCTTAAAAGAACATCTTCATAAAAAGCCTAATCAATTGTCAGGTGGGCAAATGCAAAGAGTTGCTATTGCAAGAGCTCTTGTTAACAATCCTGACATAATTCTTGCTGATGAACCCACAGGAGCCTTAGATTCCGAAACTAGTATTCAAATAATGGAGCTATTAAAAGAAATAGCTAAAGATAAATTAGTCATAATGGTTACACATAATCCAACACTAGCTAAAACTTATTCCACAAGAATTATCGAATTAAAAGATGGAGTCATAATAGATGATACTAATCCTTATGATGAAGAATTAAAAGAAAGAAATTCCAAAAAAGTAACAAAAACATCAATGTCTTTAATGACTTCTTTAGGATTATCATTTAATAATTTATTAACGAAAAAAGGAAGAACAATCCTTACAGCTTTTGCAGGAAGTATTGGAATAATAGGTATTGCTTTAATCCTTTCATTATCTAATGGAGTAAATAAATATGTTTCGAATATGGAAAGAGACTCTTTAACCGAATTTCCTATCGTTTTAGAAAAAAATACTTATGATTTTTCTAAATTACTAGAAATTCAAGAAGAAGAGGAAGTAAATTGTGATGAAAATAAATTATGTTCTAAAGATGATATAACTTCTCAAATTAAATTACTTTCAAGTGGGCTAATTAAAAAGAATAATTTAAAAGAATTTAATAAGTTTTTAACTAGTAATGAGAAAGTAAAAGAATATACTACCGAAATAAAATATGGCTATGACTTAGATTTACAGATTTATTCTACTAAGTCTAATGACTATATAAGACTTAATCCAAATAGTTTTAATATTTTAGGTAGTACTAATATAAGTGAGGAAGAAGGAAATGTTAAGGCTTCAATAAATAATGAAAGTGAACCAGTTTTTCAAGAGTTATTAGCTAATGAAGAGGTCTTAGAAAGTAAATATGAAGTATTAGCAGGTTCATTTCCCAAAGAGTATAATGAATTAGTATTAGTAGTAGGAAGTGATAATACAATTCCTGATTCTATTTTATATGCTCTTGATATTAAGGATAGAAAAGAAATTAAAGATTTATTAACAAGTCTTGAAAATAAAGAGAATTTAGAATCTCAAAGAACAACTTATTCTTATGATGATATCCTAAATTTAACTTATAAACTAGTCTTAAATACAGCTTATTATCAAAAGGAAAATAATCATTATCAAGATTATTCTAATAATAGAGAATTTATGAAAGATATTGTTAATAAGGGACTAAATATAAAAGTAGTTGGTATTCTTAAAACTAAGGATAGTGATATTTCTTCTAATTTTATTGGTTATAAAGATTCTTTAACAGAGTATGTAATTAATAGTATTTCTAAAACTGATATTTATAAAGAACAAGTTGCTAATCAAAATATAAATATTTTAACTAATGAAGAGTTTGATGGAATTAGTAGTAGTTATGAAAAAAATTGTCAGTTACTTGGTATAGCTAATTTGGAAGAACCTTCTTCTATTAAAATTTATCCTAAAGATTTTGAAGCTAAAGAAGAGGTGATAGCTTTAATTGATAAATATAATCAAGATAATAAAGATAGTGGTCAAGATGAGTTAGTAGTTACTTATACTGATTTAATTAAAACAGTTATTAGTGGTGTTTCTTCTATTATTAATATTGTCTCTTTGGTTTTAATCGGTTTTGTAGCTATTAGTTTAGTAGTTTCTAGTATTATGATAGCTATTATTACGTATATTAGTGTTTTGGAAAGAACAAAAGAAATAGGTATTTTAAGAGCAATTGGAGCAAGTAAAAAAGATGTTTCTCGTGTTTTTAAAGCGGAAACGATTATTGAAGGATTGTTAGCAGGAATACTAGGGATTGGAGTTGCTTTGTTAATATGTGTTCCTATTAATTTAATTGTTTCAATGTTAACAGATATTAAAGAAATCGCTAGAATGCCTTTTAATAGTGCAATATTCTTAATTTTATTAAGTATTTTTCTAAATGTTTTAGCAGGTCTTATTCCAGCCAAAATGGCAAGTAAGAAAAATCCTGTTGAAGCTTTAAGAAACGAGTAGAAATTAACAAATTGGAGTTTAAAATATTCTTCTTTTATGCTAGAATTAAACTAGCATTTTTATTTTACCCCATAGCCAAGCGGTAAGGCATCGGATTCTGACTCCGACATTCCGTAGGTTCGAATCCTACTGGGGTAGCCAGTTTGAAGTTTAACAACTTAGTTGTTTTAATAAATGTAGGTGAGGGTATGAATATCTATAAAGGTTTAAATGAAATTACGAAATATATTGAAGAGCATATTGAAGAAAAAATTGATTATAACAAATTAGCACGTATAATAGGGACTAATTCCTACACTATGCAAAGAATTTTTGCTCTTTTAACAAATTCTACTCTAGCCGATTATATAAGGAAAAGAAGATTATCTTTAGCAGCTTATGACTTATATAGTAAAAAAATTGATATTATTGATACAGCTATGAAATATTGCTATGAAAGTCCAACCTCTTTTTCAAGAGCATTTAAAAAATTTCATGGCTTAAATCCTAGTGAAGTAAAAAAAGGTGCTTTGCATTTTCGTAGTTTTTCCAGAATTATTTTTGATGAGAAAGAACAAGTTCAAATTAATATGGAATATGAAATAGTTGAACTTGAAGAATTTATTTTATATGGTAAAGGAATTAAAACTGATGAAATAAAAGTTAAACAAGATGCTCCTGCATTTTTTCAAAAAATGCAAGAAGAATATATTAAATTTGGAAAAATAGATTATGGAATGCTTGTTTATGATGATAGATTTATAAAACCGACATTTGAATATTGGGTCTTATGGAAAAAAGAAATTGAAGAATTTGAAAAAAAAGTTATACCTAAATCTAAATGGTTAGTTTTTCACATACCAAATACTAATCCTTTAGATATTCAAAGAGTATCTGAAGACTTTTACTGTAATTTTGTAACAAGTAATAAATATAATATAAGAGCTCTTCCTGAATTAGAATACTATCATGATGGTGTAACAGATTTTTTAGTACCTATAGAAGACTAACAAAATTGATTTATAAAAAGTCAGTTTTTTTATGAATAAAAATAATAAAATATTTTTCAAGTAGGGGATTAATATGTATGAATTATTTTTAGGAAATAAGAAAATAAGTAAAGAAGAGTGGCAAAAATTTATTGAAATAGTTTCCAAGTTTAATGGTTATTTCAAAAAATGGAGTATTATTATCACTAACAATAATAATGAAATAAGATATTATTTAAAGACAAAAGCAAATCTTCCTCCAACCCTTAACGAACTTAATAATTTTGTTATGAAAGAAACTTCTTTCTCTTTTAAAAATAATTATCTATCTTTACCAGTTTTTATGGATTTAAGTAGTAGTTTAATAGATTTAATTGAATATAAAGATATTAAGAAAAAAACTATCTTAGAAAGAATAGAAATAAATATTAAAGCTTTAAGTAAAGAAAAAATTTTATCAAAAATTTATTTATATGGAAGAAAAGGAAATATTTTGAAAAAAGAGCGTTTATTATTTGGACTTCCTGCTAATATTTTAAGTGCTAATTTTGAAGATAATAAAAGATATATTTTTAAAAATGTTCCTAAATATTTAGATATAACGAAATCTTTTTCTCTTTTAAATACTGATAGTAATAATAGTATCTTAGAAGTAGATACATTTCCTTATCTTCAAGGAAATTTCTATCTAAAACAGCAATCTTATAGTTTTGATAAACATTCTATCGTTTTTGGTTCTTCAGGTAGTGGTAAATCAAAGTTTTTAGCAGCATTCATCAAAGAAATATATAATAATCCAACTTTACGTGAAAAATACAAAATCGTTGTTATCGACCCTCATGCCTCACTTGAAAACGATATTGGAGGATTAGGAAAAGTAATTGATTTTTTAAATAATAATGATAGTGTTAATCTTTTTTCATCAAGTAGTAATTCTCTAGTTTCTAATACAGAATTATTTATCGATTTGTTTAAGTCCTTACTAGCTAATAACTATAATGCTAAAATAGAGCGAATACTAAGACATGGAATATATTTATTACTTGCAAATAAAAACTTTAATTTCTCCTCTTTACGAAAACTTCTTTTAGAAATAGAGTATCGAAATGAATTAATTAATAATTCAAGAGATATAGTACCAGATAGTGTTGTTAATTTCTTTTTAACAGATTTTAATGAGATTAAGACGAAATCTTATAGTGAAGCAATTTCCCCAATTATTGCATTTATTGATGAGATGCAGATGTTACCAATCTTTAATGAAGAAGAGAATTTAACTTCTATTAAAGATGTTATTAAAGATAATTTCTTAACACTTTTTTCTCTAAATAGAACAAACTTTGGAAATAATATAACAAAAACAATAGCTGGATTAATAATGCAAGGGTTATTTACGATTATTGAAGAACAAGTTATTAAAGAACATATTATCTTTATAATCGACGAAGTAGCAGTAATTGAAAATAATATCTTACCAAAATATTTATCAGAAGCAAGAAAGTTTAATTTGTCACTAATATTAGCAGGACAATATTTTAGTCAAATAAGTAATAGTTTACAAGACGCAATTTTTGCTAATGTATCTAATTATTATATATTTAGAGTATCAAGACTTGATGCCGAAATACTTGCTAATAACTTTAATATGAAAGTCCCTTTAGATGATACAATCGATAGAAAAGTAAAGTTATTATCGGAATTAAAGAATCGTGAATGCATTTTAAGAATAGATAAAGATGGGGTATTACTACCTGCTATAAAAGCAAAAACAAGAGATTTTACAAGTATTCCTCGAATAAAAAATAAGTATTTTAGTTTTGAAAGTTTTGATAAATCAATAAAAAAAGAAACCAAAAAAATAAAAATAGGAAGTGCTAGTTTAAAAGATATCTTAAAAAAGACATCAACTAGTAGGAGGTTAGAAAATGAATGATAGTAAAGCAAAAGAAATAGTTAATAAGATAATAAAAGCAGTATTTAATAAAAATAATAATTTAAGTTTGGAAGAGATACTTAACAAGTATGCATTTGATGTTAAGTTACCAAAACAAGTAGTGGATTATACAACGAATGAAATAACATGGGCAGATTCAATTAATAGTAAAAGTTTTATTACTTTAAGTAATGCTAATAATAAAGATGAAAAAGATGGGTGGATGTTAGAAAAACAAGATATTGAAAGTTTAGATGATTTGTTAAAAATATGGGATAGTATAAATCTGACTTCAACAGAAAGAGTTCAAGATTCTGAAAATGTTATAAAAAGTGATACCATTTATAATTGTCAAAATGTTTATCGTTCTAGCAACTGTAACAAATGTAATAATATAGTTTATTGTGATTCTTGTGGTAATAGTGAATATTTACTAGCTTCATCAAGAAGTGGTTCTTGTAACTTTAGTATTAGAACTGATGACTCAGTTAATTGTTCTAATTGTTATAGTGTTCAGTGGTCAAATAAGATAAGTAATTCTTTCTTTATTCAAGATTGTTTTAATTTAGATGAGTGCATGTTTTGTTCTCATATTGCTAATAAAAAGTATTGTATTGCTAATATGCAATTTGAGAAAGAAGAGTATTATAGTATTAAGGAAGTAATTGTAGAATGGCTAATGAATTCCAGGTTAAAGACATGAGATTTAAATAAAAGAGTTATTTTGATTAGGTTTCGC
>CAOJRP010000041.1 GCA_948442015.1 uncultured Erysipelotrichaceae bacterium | reverse complement strand
CCCACTATAATTTAGTCTTTGAAACTTCGTAACAAATCCTAAATTATTGTGTAAATTCAGCACTACCATCAATGACTTTTAATCCTGAATTACTTATATAACTATTTACACCATCTTTTGAATAATACCAATATACACCTATTGAAGAACTTTCGTTATCTTCTAAAGATATTCCTTTCTTTAAATCAAATTTTATAGCATATTTAGTGTTATCTTCTGATTTAGCTACAACAATATTGCTAACATAATCAGATTCAACTTCAGTAGCATTAACATTAGGTGCAAATACTGCAACTGCTATGATTGCAAGTACTGATAATAAAATATTTTTTAATTTTTTCATATAACCTTTCCTTTCCTAAAAATAATTTATTTCATACTCATTATAACAATTATATATTATTTGTTCAATATTACTTTTTTTGAATACAATTTTTAAATATATTCATTAATTCTAAAAAATAATACAATTATAAAAAGGAGAGGGTGATGACTTATAAAAAAATTTCAACCATGTAAAAAATCACTAATAAATGACAAAATTATTATATCTATTAGAATAAATATCAATAAACTTGCCGAAATTGATGAACTTGCTACGGAAATCGATATAAGTAGAAATGAACTTATTAATCAATGTATTACTTATGCCCTTAATAACATTGACTTTGAAGACAAGAAAGAAACACAAAAAATAGCGATGTGATTCGCTTTTTCCT
Source organism: uncultured Erysipelotrichaceae bacterium (assembly GCA_948442015.1). Classification (GTDB taxonomy): domain Bacteria; phylum Bacillota_I; class Bacilli_A; order RF39; family UBA660; genus CAOJBM01. The sequence continues at coordinate 7,990 of CAOJRP010000041.1, read as the reverse complement.
ACAATTTTACCTCTTTCTTTTTATATAAAAAAGTCCATGCATTTCTACATGAATTTTTGACGACTTAAGTCTTCGAAAGTTTCTCAAGTACTAATCAATAATATTAGATAGTTCAATAATTTCATCTTTCGATAATCCTTTAATTATCATTTTTAATTCTTCATATGGAATACTTCTTTGCTCCTCTATTGACATGTTTTTAATTTTTTCTAATATAGTATTCATTTTACACACATTTACATTTTTCTTTGGAATCTCTCATTATCTCTTCCATATAGTTTTTCTACTTTTCTTTCCCAAGCCTCTTCTAATGAAATTTTTGAGTCATTAGATATACAAACAATACAAAATAATAAGTCTGCAAGTTCATCTCCTAAATCTTTTAGCTCTTCACTTTGCTTTAGTTTTTTATCACCATATAAATGATTCATAACTCTTGCTACTTCGCCACACTCTTCTGTCATTGCTGCCACCATTGAAAGAGGACTAAAGTAAGGTCTCTCAAATTGACTAGCCCAAACATCAGTTTCTTTTTGAATTTCTTCTAACGTTTTTTCCACCAAAAACACTCCTTTTCTTTATTCTAACACATTTTTGCACCAATTAACTAAATAAATTTTCCACAAGTTTAATATACTCATTAATAACATTACTTGTCTTACTAGAATAAATTATATCTTTAGCTAAAACTATATCATCAGTAATAATATTGTCAACATTTAAATCAATCATTTTCCTAATATTTTCTTCTGTATTAACTGTCCAAACGTAAATTTCTTTTCCCTCATTATGCACTTTTTTCACTAAGTTCTTAGTAACACTTGTCGCTTCAATACTAAAATTATCGGCTTTATCTAAAGAGATAATATCCCCATAAGCTAAACTCATTACATAAACTGTTTCAATGTTATAATCGTAGTTTTTAACTCTTTCTAAAACCTCATAAACTTGCGAAGTTATGACAACTTTTTCCGATAAATTATATTTTTGAATAATATCAATAACAGATGACTCAAAATCTTTCTCAAACCCAGTAGGTTTTAACTCAACATTGAGTTTCATATTATTTTCTTTCGCCCACAAAACAACATCTTCAAATAAAGGTATTCTTTCATTCTTAAATTTTTCATTAAAATGACTTCCAGCATCAAGTTCTTTTATTTCATCATAAGTTACTTCATAAGTATTTTTATCGACACCTGTTGTTCTTTTTAAATTAGTATCGTGTATTACAATTATGTGTCCATCTTTCGTTTGCTGGACATCAAGTTCTATCCAATCTGCTCCTATTTCTTTAGCTCCCACAAAAGAAGAAAGAGTATTTTCGGGATAATCTCTTGAAGCACCGCGATGAGCTGTTACTTCTAGGGTTCTTACATGCTCAATATTTAGATTAAAATTACCTTGTTCTACTTGATATGTAAAGATTGTTGCTAAGATAAAAGCTATAATACATAGTAAAATAAACACTTTCTTAATTTTATTATTACTCTTTTTTACTTCTTTTGTAGTTTCAATAGATAAAGGAATTATTTTCTCATTCTTCTTCATTTTATGAAAATAAAACAAAACACTAATACAAGCATAGCTCATTGGAGTAGATAAAACTGTTACAAAAATAACTGATAGAGCAATAAAAACCCAGATAATAGTTGAAGTAACACTTTTTAAGAAGATACTATCGAATACTTTATCTAAAAAAATGATAAGAAAAATGCCAATAATTATAAAAAGAAAAAACAAAATAGCAATACCTAATTGAATAACTAGTAAAGATAATACATCTTTGAAATGCTCTTTTTTACTTAAAGCAATACTTTTTCTTCTCGCCTCTTTAAAACTTTTATCTTCAATGACAAAATAATGCAAAGAGTAAAGCCATCTTAACATCAAAAATGATAAAAGAATGGTTATAATAATAAAGAACCAAAATAAATATTCATTTTGAACAATAGTATCCATTATAAACTCAGGAATATTAATTGTCTTTATAAAACTAGACGAAAGGCCAATATTTAGAAATGGGATTAAGAATAAAACGAAAAAAGTTAAAGAAATATTTTTTAAACGAAACACTTTCCAACATTTGCTTAAAGAAAATCTAACAGCATCAACTATTTTAATTTTTTTCTTATGATAAGAAGAATGCAAAATTGTTATAATTGTCGTTATATCAAACATAGTATATAAGGTCATAAAAAGCAGAAGGAGAATAATCATAATTAAAGTTTTAAGATTCCATAAAAACATCGGTAAATTTTCGATAGTTAAATAAGTAAAGCCATTTAACTTCATTATTAAATTAAAACCACTTATAAATAAGGGTGTAAAAATCATTAAACTTAAGAGTTTAAAAAGAAGTTCAAAACCTATTAGGGGCTTTATATTATAAGTTAATATATCGAGTACTTGCTTTGTTTTTTTCAAACTACCACCTCATTACTACTCGCTAATTTGATTATAAATACTTTCAATTATATTATCCGTAATATGCTTTCTTTGATATCTATCTAGTTTAGTATTGTGCATAACATTACACATAACAACAATTATTATTTTTCTATCGAAATCTATAAGATAAGAAGGACCTGTATAGCCACTAAAAGTTATGGAGTTTTCACTACAATTAGCTGGAATATCATTTAAGGCTTGAATATTATTACGATATCTAGTTCCCATGTTGTTATAAGTCCTAACAAGTTTTAAGTTGGAATTGATTTCAAGAGCTTTTTTAGTCATTACGTTAACATCATCATCTAAAGAAACAATTTCTTTTAAAATATTATAATTTAGTTTATTTCTATCTTGATGTTCAAGCATTAATTTTATTGTTTCTTCTTTTAGTAAAGTACAATCAAAAAAACTTTTTAAAAATACTAATAAATCATGACCTGTTGTAAAAATAGAAGCATGCCCTGTTGTAATTTCAAGCTCTTTAGCTACACGACCTTTAGTATCATGAATTAAACCTGGTTTTATGAAATCAATAATTTTCCCATTTAAAGTTTCATAATTATTTGAGGCGATATTATTGCCTTTAGGATTTATAGTTGTATCTTTCAAGTTTAATCTCTTAAATATTTTTTCTTCTAAGAGAGTAGCAAATGGCTTATTATAAAGACCTTCTAAAATAGTTGAAAGAATTATATAGTGTGTATCAACATAAGTAGGTATTTCATTTTTTACATAAGAAGTAAACAATATCTCATAAAACTCATTTCTACTTTTAGCACTACCCAAATAGCCATCTGTCCATATTTCTTGATTATGACTTAATAAATCTAATATTGTAACTTTATCTAAATACACAAAATGCTCATCAATACTCTTTACATAAGCGTTAATATTTAACAATCCCTCTTCATAAGCCATATAAACTAAAATTGCTGTATAAGTTTTTGTTAAAGAGGCGATATCATATAAAGTATTTTTATTACATTCTTTAACAAAAGGTTTTGTCTCTCTATTACCCAAAACTATTTCTTCTTCATGACCATTATTATATATTTCTATGATATATCCTGGGGAATGAGTTTTAAAATTTTCTTCTAAGTTAATATTCATTATAATAACCACCATCTTTTCATAAATTTCTTAATTAATAAAATTCCCTTTTTAAAACATCTAATCTTGATTTACTTCTATAAGAAACTTATCAAAATCAGATTCAAACATTTTGTCTTGAATTACCCTATACTTTTCAAATTCTAACAAGGCTTTTTCCTCTGCTAACTCATGAGATATTTTTCCTGCATTAGTTAAAATATCTCTTTCATCTAGTAGTAAATATTTATCCAGTATCTTACTCCAATCTTCCATAGTCATTGGAATATGTCTTTCTGCACGACTTTCAGCAAAATCTAAAAATGCATTTACTATTCTTTCTAAATCTTTTAATTCATTTTTTGTTAAATAATTTTTAGCAATTACAACATCGGATTCCGTTATTTTACCCTTAGGACTATTTTTCCAAGAAGTCAAATTCATATTTTCCTTAGTAGAATCAGCACGATTATAAATAATCTCAGCTGCTGTTTGATGAGATACAGCAAAATGCATTTTGTTTTGGACTTTCTTAAAAAATGCTATCGTTAGTGGTGATTTATTGTCATAGTCTAAACTAGTAGCATAAATATCTGTAATCTTTTGGTAAAATCTTCTTTCACTTAAACGAATTTCTCTAATTTCTTCTAATAATTTTTCAAAGTAATCTTTATTTAAGAATGTTCCATTTTTCATTCTTTCTTTATCAAGAACATATCCTTGTATAGTAAATGTTTTCAAAACTTGTGTTGCCCAACGTCTAAACTGTGTAGCTCTTAAAGAATTAACCCTATAGCCAACTGAAATAATAGCATCTAAATTATAAAATTCAACTTTTCTTTTTACATTACGATTTCCTTCTTTTTGAACTAATTCCATTTTGGAATAAGTTGAGGTTTTATCAAGTTCATTTTCGTTATAAATATTAATCAAGTGTTTAGCTATCGCTGGTTGCTCTACATCAAATAATTCTGCCATTGCTTTTTGAGTCATCCATAAATTTTCATTTTCATACCTAACTTGGATTCCATTATCTCCTTCTTGTATTTTAAATACTAAAAACTCTTCTGTACTATTTCTAATTATTAAATCTTTACTTTCTTCCATACTAAATTTCTCCTCTCATAGTATCTTTTTTTAATTTTCAAAAATCAAAGTATTACCTTTATAACAATACTTTTTGTATATTTTCAATAATAACTTTTAACAACTCGTTTTACTTAAGTTTTCTTATAAGCATTATATCAAAATTAACTATATAAATCATTGTAGATTTAAAAAATAACAAAAGTTATGGAAGTAATGCCAAGTTGATTTCTAATATAATCACTAGCTGAAAAAGAAAAACAACCATATTTCAGATTGATTCTATATCTTAAAATTCGAACTATTCGACACTAGTTCCCTAAAAACCATTATTATATATTTCAATAACATACCCTGGTGAATGATTTTTAAAATTCTTTTTTAAATTAAGATTCATATAAAACACCTGTAATATATTATATCATGAATATTAATTTTAGTACTTTAAATAATTATTCATACTTTGTATCATTATAAATATTTAATTCTATACCCATTTTTCTACTCAACAAGAATTGATTTTTACCAATATTTAATTCCCTAACATTCTTTAATTTCAAACTTCGTATAAAAGAACGTATTTCTTCCTTTATTTCTAATTCATCTTTGTCATCACTACTTAGTTTTTCAACTTCAATAAAATATCCTAAGTTTTTAACATCTTCAAAAACTATTTCATAATCTTTACTTTTATAAATAGTTCTTTTATTATGAACAGTTATTAATTCTTCTAATCCTAACAATAAAACTATCTGTTTAATTGTCTCATAATCTTCTACTTTTGTTTCATATTCGTCAGAATAGACCCATTGTTTACCTTTAAAATGTTGTTTTTTATAAGTAAGATAACAAGTATCATTATATTTACGTATACGAAAAGTCTCATTAAGTCTTAAATCACTTTCTGGTTCTAAGTTTTTTCTTAATGGGTCAATAAAATAAGTGTCAATTATCTCCTTTTTTCCAATATATTCAAATTGTGATAATACATCTAATACCTCTTCTTTCGTATTATCAAAAGTAACCATAACTTCGATTTCTTTCATTTTTGTCCACTCCTTAAATTAAGGATAACACAAGAAGTGGCAATATATCTGTCAGTTATAAAAGTTTTCTAATAATTTAATCGTTTTAATTCTATTTAGGTAAAAATGTCTTATTTCTTCCTTTTTCTCACAATAAGCAGCTACACCCCACTCATTACCTAATAATATTAAGTCATATGGATGGATAATCCTTTTGGAAATAGTTTCTTTATCTTTCGAGTAATATTCAATAAAACATTTTCTTTTTTCTTTAATTACTTTATTTATTAAATTATATGTATCTTTATTTTTACCATCTATTTCTTTTGGTGTAATAAATCTTTTCGGAACACAAATATTTTGATTTAACACATATCCACCATATGGCCCTTTAATAGTATCAATATAAATACCTGCTTTTTCTATCTCATCTTTATATACACGAATCATTCTAGGTGATACTTCTAACTTTTCTGCTAACTCTTTTATACTATATTTTTTCCCACTACTTAAATACTCTAACATTGTTAAGACATTACTAATTTTTGACATAATAAGTACCCCTATTCTATTAAAATTATTTCGCTTAAATTTTTTTAATTAAATTTTAAAACTATTTTTTCAATTCTTGTGACCAATCTTCATCAGAATTATAACCATTTTCTTTTTCCCACTTAATATGGTTATCTCTTGCATTTTTTACTGCCTCACAATTAATATTATGAGTAGCACTCGCTCCATCAGTTACAATAAAAAAAGGTAAATTATATTCATTTGCTAAAATTCGAACTTTTTCACAAAATTCTCTTGCCTTTGCTATCTTTACTTTATTATTCATTTTTACTTACCTCGCTTATTAAATTATATCAGAAATAAAGTTAAAAATATATGTGGAAAGATATTAATATAGTAAAATTGCTAGCTTAGCAATAATTATTTATAAAAACAATGATGTAAATGGTACTTCTGAATTAATTATAACTCTTTTTTAAAACCCTTTCTTTTCTATCATTACTTATTATTACAAGAATATTTTCTATATCATTTACTGTTATTATTACTTTCTCATTATATAAATTTCAACCATATTCATAAATTTTTCAACAAACAAATTTTTTTCTTTATTCTTTAATTGTTATTTTAATTTCTGCAGTAATTGTTACTAGAACCAAATTATTCTAAAAATTTATTGAATAATTACTAAAAACTCATAAAAAAAATGACTTTTTCAAAGTTAAGAATATATTATTATCATGTATTCTTTTTTCAACTTTTCAAAACACATTTTATATCACTATGGCGCCCTAAGATATAACACTCAACAACTTTTTTGGTAAACCTTTATATAATCAATTATAAAAATAAATGGTAAATCTTCATCAGCTATTTCTCCAGCCCAATCTCCTCCTACTGCCAAATTAATAATAAAATAAAAATAATCATTAAATGGCCAATCCTCCTTATTTGTATATTTATCATTTATTATTTTTCCATAAGAAACATTATCAACAAAAAATTCAATATTATTCTCTTCCCATAACATTCCATATATATGAAAGTCATCTGAAACACCATTTATTATTTCTTTATGTGAAAAATAAGGTTTAGATATATGATTTTTAGAATGGATTGTGTGATAAATCATATTTTGTTTAATTCCAATATGTTCCATAATATCTATTTCTCCACCTATAGGCCATAAACCATTTTGCCCCATCATCCATATGGCTGGCCATGAACCTTTACCTGTAGGAAGTTTAGCACTGATTTCAATATAACCATATTTAAAATATTTTTTGTCCTTTGTAGTTATTCTTGCTGAGGTATAATTACAATCTTCAAATTTTTCTCTTTTAGCAACAATATATAATTTATTATCCTTTGTATAAATATTATCATCTTTTTGAGTATAAAACTCTTTCTCATGATTTCCCCATAAATTTTTAAGTCCACTTCCAATGTCAAAATTCCAATTATTCAAATTATTGAAATTTTCAAAAAAAATCAATTTATAATCTTTCTTCATAAATACCTCCCACAAATACTCATTGATGTTACGATGAGCATTATGTTCACTAAATTGGTAAAATTCAATTTAACTCTTATGAATATTTTATCACATTTTAAGTCACATTAAAACTCGTACATTAAAGTTCGAGTTTGGTATCAATCTGGTGTCCGAAAGAGAAGTACAAATCTTTGAACAAAAGAAATAGTTAGTAATAAACTTAACTAATTATTATACTACAATTTTCTTATACTTTCCATCCCTTCATTTATCCATTCAGGACAAGGACATGAAAAAAATAAAGAAAAAGTATTGACAATAAGGTAAA
>CAOJRP010000040.1 GCA_948442015.1 uncultured Erysipelotrichaceae bacterium | reverse complement strand
TTACTTATTAGCAAAACGGGATTTCCATTCGGGATTTCCTCTCCAAAATTAACCAAAATATGTTATAGTAACTCAAGCGAAAAAGGGGAATGGTTATGACAAAATTAAAATGTAATATGAAAAAAGTTGATGAAAAAAATTATGGTGCTTATGAAGATTTAAAAATAGCTCTTTCAGAATGTCCGAATTTAACATTTAACCAATATATTTTAGATTTTGTAAAACCATTTATAAAAAAAGGAAGATTTGAAAAAAATAAAAAATCTAATAACTTTTCTTTTATGATGCATGACTCTTGCTACAAAGCTTATATTTGGTTTACAGAAAATAAAGATAAAATTGAAGTTTCTCTTTCTTTAACTCCTATTTCAAAGTCTATTACACTTAATTCTTTTTACCGAAAAGTTATTTTTGATAAAGATTTAATTACTTTAGTAGATAGAATAAAATACGAAGATGAGAAAATTGAAGATAAGACGACTTTTTCTCTATTCCAAAATAGTTGCCCAATTAATGAATTAGGAGACAATGTTTTAGTTTGCAAAATTGTTACCGAAAGTAATGTTGATTACAAGGAAAAACATTCAAAAGTAAAAGCTTTAAGAATTAACGAAAGAAAAGAAGGCGCAATTGAAGAATGGGATTCACAAACTAACGAAAGTAAATATTTTAAAACTAAAAATGTTTTTACAACTTTTGAAGATGCTTTAATTGGGGAATATTTAAACTTAGAAAAAGAAGAAGTGTCTTTTAAATATATTATTGATTTTATTAACAACTTGCCAAATAGAAACCTTAATTGTAAAAGAAAAATTGAGGAAGAAAAACAAAATGCTCCAAAAGGAACAGATAACCTAGTATTATTTTAAAAAAATTAGTATTTTATGCCTCAATATAACTTCATATATTTGCATAATCTTCTACCCTCTCAATATTTTGAAATTGACCACTTACTTTCATTTTTGATTTTATTTCTCTTAAATTTGTAAAATTGTTCAGGGAAATATCTTCTCGTATTTTATTTAGTATGAATTTTTTATATCAATTAAATTTTTCAACATTTGATGGATATTTTCCTTATTTTTATTCATAAAAAAATCAGAAAAGTTATTCACAAATCTGATTTTTTCATTTTTTACCTAAACTCAAATAAATAGTATCAACATATACAATTATACATTACTTGACAAACGAAAAAAGCAGTTTCTAAGCTGTTTCTAGTATTTCAATAACCAAAAATAATATTAATCATATTATAAAGTAGGTGATTCTTATGTACAATTGCAATAATAATTGTAATAACCACAATAATCGATTTAATTTTTTTAGTATTATTGCTGTTTTATGTTTAAGTATTTTAATCTTTTATCAAACAATAATAACTTTAATCTTACCATTTAGATTTAATATATTCATTCTTCTTGTTGAAATATGTTTATTATTCTTCTTTATTTTCCGAATAGTAAGGTTTTAATAATTTTTCTGTCTTAAAGATATAATCTAAAACTTTTCTTACTTCTTCTGTATTTTCTTTTTCACTACCTTTAAATTCAATTTTAGAAGGAATTGATATACAAATAAACAATAATTTCTTTTCATCATCATTTAAAGACATATTATCTAAATACTCTTCTAATATGGAACTAGCTTCTATTTTATAAAATTCTTTACGATAAAAATGAACAATATCTAAGATTGGTGTATCCGTAATAGCCCTGTCCCAACTAATTAAATAATCTTTATTCGATTTAATAAAATGATCTAATTCTATATTATTATGAACAAGACTTACTCTTTGCTTATTCTTGTCTTTTACTTCTAAGTACCAAGATTCAAGTTCATTTTTAGAAAAGTTAAGACAATTAAAGATAGCTTGATAATTTCTTAAAAAAAGGTAAGTTGCTGGACTATAATATTCTTCACCAACTAGTTTATCAAATAATTCATTATAATAAAAAAGTAAGTAATCAATATTTTCAAGAATATTTTCATAGATCTTTTTATAAGTATCACTACTTACTTCTTTATTATAACTTGTTTTATTATGAAGAAGAGCTAGTAATTTGATTAAATCACTGGCTTTTTGGTCATTAGGCATTGAAACACCATCAATATATTCATAAACATTGAGTTCATCTCTTGAGTCATCTACTAATTTAGGAAAGTAGTCAAAATTTCTACTAATTAAATAATTATAAAGATTATGAATATTATTATTTCTTTTTTTAATGACAAAATTTCCACTAGTTGTATTTAATATTGTAGTACTACCTTTTATAGTAATCTTATAAGGCTTATATATTTCTTTTAATATTTCAAAACTTTTATTCATCTTGAACTTCTGGAATAATTAATTTATCTCCTATTTTTATATTTGTTAAATCATTATATTCGGAAACTAAGCTTTCAGATGCATTATAAATTTTACAAATACTTTCGACAGTTTCTTCTTCTTTTATAATATGAACATGGTAAGTTATATACTCTAGTTCTTCACTATTTTTTTCTTCTACCTCTCCTACTTCCTTTGTTTCTTCTTTAGTTTCCACTTTAATTTCTTCCTTAACTTCTTCTTTCTTCTCTTCTTTTATTTCTTCTTTAATCTCTTTTTCTTTCTTTTCTATCTCATTAATTTTTTCAAGAATAGTTTCATCAAATACTACTTCATTTCTTTCTTCTTCATTACTTTGTTCTTCTATTTTCTCTTCTTCTATTTCTTCTACTACTTCTTCTTGTTTTCTTTCTCCTGTAACAGAAAATTCAATATTAACTTTCAAAACATCGCTTGCAAAAGAATAGTTAAAATCTTCTATATCTACATTTATAGTAGCTTTATCAATGTCCTCATCAAGCTCAATATTAAATGGTAAATCATAAGAAAAATCTTCCTTATTGACACTTATTTCATGAGTTTTATATTCGCCACTAACTTTAAATATCCCTTCAATAGAATTCCCTACTACTTCTTCTTCATGTTCTAAAGAAATGCTACATATTTCCCCAATATTAGATTTAAAAATTATTTCCTTTGTGTATGGTATAACATTTTTCATAATCATTCTCCTTTATAAAAAGATATGATTAAAATTTATTTTATAGTACTATAGCTAATAATTATTTTTCTAAAGAATATTCTTGTGGTAAAACATATTTTTTAATAATAGTATTTTTATATTCTTGCTCACTAGATAATAAACCAAATCTTTCAAATAAAGAAGTTTCACTTTCTAATGCTACCATCGCCTCATTATATAACTCTTCATTTTCTTTTTTTAAATTTCTTAGTTTCTCTTCAACATATCCATTATAATCTTCTTGTTTTAAATAACTTTCTTTTTTTAAGCAATTAATTGTATCAACATATAAAGCTACTGATAAAGTATCTTTATCTATATTAGTCACTAATTTTTGCAAATCATAAAGACAAATTTTTCCACTAGTTAAATAAGTATAAAGAAACTCTTTAGGTACTACTACATAACCATCTTCATCAAAGACATCTCTAATTATTAAATCTGCTAATTCTTCAGCACTACTTATTTCTAATAAATCCTTGTTAAAATAAGACAAATCATCTTGATAGCACAAATAATATAAATAAAGTAAAAAACGACAATCAGAGTCATTATAATCCAATTTATTTCCTTTACTTCTTATTAATTCAACTAGTTTTTCTTGATAAAATACCATACTAATATCAGCTTTTGTTTTAAAATCATAATATTTAGTATATGACTCATATTTTCTAGATGAATGGGTTATCGTGATGATACTACTAAAAATATTATTATCAACAATATAATCCCCATCAAAGGCTTGACTAGCTAAAACAAACTGTGAAAATTCATTAGTCGTATTAACATTTTTATAGTGTGTCGTTAGTAAAGCAGCAACATTTTTTTGATAAAGTATATATAAATTGTTTTTCTCTTCTTCATCTGTCGAATTGATATAAGCATCTAATAATTCTATAGTCTTTTCAATCTGATCATCTTTAACACCATAACAGGTAGCAAGTCTTTCTATAAATGCTTTATCTGAAAAAGCAAATAAAGTATCAAGTATAGGTTCATTCATTGGAATAGTTAATTCTCCAAACATCATTGCGATAGTATTATCTTTATTATTTGCATAGCTATCTAATGATGTTACAACACATTTGTTAACAGGACTCTTTTCCCCAAAAAGAATATATTCTAAAGAAAATAAATAATTAGTTTCATCTAATCCTGTAAAATCGTATATTTCAATTCTTTTAACTATCTCACTTAATTTTTCTTCAAAAAGAGGAACATCACTATCTCTTAGAACAGCAAAATCTTTGACCAAAGATAAATGAAGTTCAAAAGAAATTGTCTCATTAGTACTAATAGCATTATAAATATTTTCAAAATTTTCTTGTTTTTGTTCTTCTGTTAAAGACTCTTCTATTTTATTATTATAATATAAGGAAATTAAATTTTTCCCATTTAAATGCACTAATCCAGTAAGAGAAATCAAACAAGGAAAATAAACATTAGCTATTATAAAAAGTTTCCATTTTTGTTTTAATTGGATTTTTGATTTTTCATTAAGCCTTGCTTGAGCTGCTTTTATATTAAGCATTTTTTTACAGGCATAAGCACTTTTTAAGGTCAATAATAAATTAGGTTCTTTTATTTCATAAGGTTTCATTTCTTCATTTTGATAATTTTTATCCATCAAATCATCTAAATATATTAATCCATCATCAATATTTTTAAATGACTCATTTACTGCATAAAATTTACCATTAAATTCATCACAATAAATATCTTTTTGTTCATTATTAACTTTATATTTCCCGACATAAAAATATTTCATTATTCTCCCCCTAGCATTAATTTCTTATTTTCTTGCTTTTTATCAAAATAAATATAATATTCCATAAATCTAATTGGTCCAATATCTTCAGATAATTCATCATTAAACGAAACAATAAAACCATTAACTGTTTTTCCACTTATCTCATCATAGAAAGTTTCTTTAATTCCTTCAACTTCCTTAGCCGTTAATTTTCTTTCAATATTATAAAAACTTTCTACGGCTTGGCCATTTTCATATTTCTTAGGTATTTCATAATAAATCACTTTCTTACCATCAAATGACCCTATAGTTGGATATATTTCAGCACTTAAAACTAATGAATTAGGATCATTTAAATATACATATCCATCTTTATAAGTATATTGTAAGTTTGGATTATAAAGTTGCTCATATCCTAAATCATTTTCTTTTATTAAATCATAAGCCATTCCCATACACATTTTATAATCCATTCCATAAAAGATATCATTATTTGAATATGAGCTAACAATCTTGTTGTATTCTTCTTCATTCATTTTCTCTATTAAACCATACGGAGGATACTCCACATCCCAATTCCAATCAATAAAGATATTTTCTTTTTCATTTATAAAATTTGCAAGAGATGTAAAACGAGCAAAATCTTCATAAGTTATTCCATCTTTTTTGATACGATGTTCTAAAATAGTAAAATAATCATAATAAATCATTGAATCACCATTAGCAATAGATAAAAAGAAAGTGTCAAAATCTTCTATGCTTTCAAATTCATCTCTTAAATTATCATATAAAATTTGTCTTATTTCTTCGCTAGATAAGCCTTCACTATTTAAAGTTAAAGGATCAATTAGGTGAATCATTAATCTCATGGCCGTATTTTCATAATTATTATCTTTATCATTGGCATTAGAAATAATATCATAGACTTTAATTGTTTTTATTTCATTTATATCTATATTCATATAAAGGTATTGTGAAGGTATAGAAAAAGAGTATGATGAAGTATAATTTTTATTTACTCCAAAAATAGAAGCAGTATCATTAAATAAATCATTGGTAACACTATATTTATAAGAACCTAGATATTTACTATTACTTAGTATCTTCCCATATAAAGTACTGGCAAAATTTTCATCTGTCTCTAATTTTGATTCAACAAGATCACTCATTATCTCTTCAATACGTTTTTGATAAGCTTCTTTTAATTCTTCATCGTTGTATTCTTCTTCAGGTATTAGATTAGAATAATCATTTTTTTCTATAATATCTGAGTAGTAATCAAACTTTAAAATAAGTTCTTCAATTTCTTCTCTTGAATCTAAACCCGTTTTTTCCATAAGACAACCTATGAATTTATTCATATCTTTAGAAAATAAACTAGAAAAGAAAGCTTTATCATTGTTAACAAGCATTCTAAGAGTATTTATTTCTTCATATACTTCACTTCGAAAATACCAAGCAGGTAGAATATTTTCATATACAAGACGCATATTAAAAGCTCTTAAGATACCTCTTCCATATTTATCTTCTTCTACACCCATAATTTTGTTAAGGTGGGTAAAGGTATTATCATAAGGAAACTCTTCTTCTAATTCATAACTTTCTTCCATTAAAGTTTGCAATTCTCTACATTGTTCTTCATCCATATAAGTTACATAGTTTGTTAGATAATTTTTATAAAAATTATCTATAGTTTCTTTGTAATAAGAAACATAATCATCTTCTTTTAACTCTTCAGTATCATAAAATTTGGCAAGATATTTTGACTTAGCTATCACATTAGCTCTATGATCATCTTTGTTTCCACAAGATGTTAAAGTTATCATTAGTGATAAAACCATCATTAATGTTCTCTTTTTGTTTTTTGGTGTCATTTTTTTGATGTCCTTTCTTCATAATTCACCAGTCTATAATATCACCTTTTCATGTCATTTGCATAGAGTTTTTGATAATATTTATCTTTTTTTAGTAATTCATTATGAGGACCAACAGCAACTATTTTACCTTTTTTCATCACAACAATTTGGTTGCTTTCTTTAATCGTTGATAAACGATGAGCAACGATTAATATCGTGTACTCTCCTTGCAAGTTATTAATTGCTTGAGTAATATTCTTTTGTGTTTCATTATCTAAAGCACTTGTTGCTTCATCAAACAAAATAATTTTTGCATCAGTTAAAAGTGTTCTTGCTATCGCAATTCTTTGTCTTTGCCCACCAGATAAGTTTATTCCTGCTTCCCCAAGTTTAGTATCATACTTTTCTGGAAGAGTCATTATATAATCATGAATACAAGCTTTTTTACAAACACTTTCTATTTCTTGCATTGTGGCATTCTTTTTAACAATTTGAAAATTTTCTTTAATAGAAAAATTAAAAATATAAGGATTTTGGGTAATTAAAGAAATATTTCCTCTTAAGCTCTCTTCAGTAATTTCATTAATATCATAACCATCAATAAATATTTTTCCTTTATTAATTCGATATAACTTCGTAATCATATTAAAAACAGATGTTTTACCAGCTCCACTTTCTCCAACTATAGCAGTGGTTTGAAAAGCAGGAATCTCTAAGTTCATATCATGAATAACATTTATTCCTTCACGATACCCAAAATCAACATGTTCAAACTTAAAATTGCCATCTAATTTTTTAACTTTTAAAGTACCAAATTCTTCTTTCTGATATTTTCCATCAATAATTTCAAAAACTCTTTCACTAGATAAATTAAAGTCTTTTAGTACTTCTAGCAAATTAATAATTGTCACTAGAAAATCAAATACTTTATCAGTATACATAAATAAGATTACAAAATTAGCAGCAACTAAATTTTTGTGATAAATTAAGACAATACCTAAAATTATAAAGAAAAAATTAAAAAGGTTTTTCAAAAATTCTCGTAATAATTCATATCTTTTTGTCATCTCGGACATTTGATATTGCACTTGGTTGGCTTTTTTAAGTTTCTTATAAATTTTACTTTCAAAATCTTTATAACAATTAAGAACTTTAATATCTCTAATTCCTCTAACTAATTCCGAAACTAATCCGGTATTTGCTTCTTTTACTTTTTTAAAATATTTTTGTCTTTCATATTGTCTTACTAAATACAATTTTTCAAAGCAAAACATAATTAATAAAGCACATAAAAAATATAAAAAAATTATTTTGTTAATAGAAAAGACTGCAAATAAAATACCAATATTAGTAATGATAATATTTAATTTTTTAAAAATAGTACGAAATATTTCAGCAATATTAGAGGTATCTTGACTTAATCGATCAATAAAAACACCTGATGAGTTATTATCTATTTCTTTCGTTTCTAAAGAAATAATACTTCTTGCAACTTCGACTTGTAAATTTAAATAAGTTTCTCGATAAAAGACTCTTGAGACTTTACTCGATAAATATCCTACAATACTTGATAACATTTTCATTGAGACATAGCAAAATGCTACGACAATTAGTTGTAACCATAATTCATTTTGAATTTTTAAAATACACTGAGCCGAAATTAATGGAATAATTGCTCCAATAATACCTACTAAAATACTTAAAAATATATAAGCAATAAATAATTTTTTATTATTTTCCATATATTTATAAGCTTTTTTCATATAACGAAAAGAATCAATTAGTCCTAATTTTTTCATATTAGTATCACCATAATTAATATAGCATTTTTTCTATTTCTTAGCAATAATTTTACACGGGAATTTAACACTTTTAAAGCTATAAAATCATCTCAATCCCTTTATTTATAAGGGATTGCAAGTCAAATTTTAATTATTTTTTTTGAGTAATTGATTTTTTCCCTTATTTAAAGGAATTATCGTTATTATAGGCATATTTTGCTAGAAATACCAAATGGTAAACAAGATTGCTTACATTGTGCGATAAATATAGGTATTCACTCTCTCCCATAACATTGCCCTCATTTCGTATCTATGATACTACATTCGGCCTTACCCTGCAAGCAGCGAGGAATTTACCCTAGACTAATAAGCATAGCTTATTAGTTATTCAAGTTCTTCCAATATTCCTATTATTTCTTCTGGAAAAGTGGATAATTTATATAAAGCTTTATTTGTATTAGCACATTGTTAATCTAATCCTTTTAACACTTTCCCGACAAAAAGTTACACTATCACATATAAAAAGATTAGAAATCTAATATTCTAATCTTTTTAATCTACTATATTTACTATTTTTCTTTGATAGCAGCTTGTACCACTGCCTTGTTTGGGAGGCAATATATAAATTCAACTTAAATGAAGAATTATTCTACATCCGAATTAATTATACCACACTATGATAATTAAAAATACCCAATTTCTAAAAAAAGAAATTAGGTAAATTGACTTAAGGCTTCGTAAGTTTCTTAAATACCAAT
>CAOJRP010000039.1 GCA_948442015.1 uncultured Erysipelotrichaceae bacterium | reverse complement strand
GTTTTAGATCTATGTCATCTCAAATGGTATTAAAACTCACACGTGTTGCGGTCAAGGAAAATATCAGTTTTAGATCTATGTCATCTCAAATGGTATTAAAACATTAAAAATATGTTATAATTCTTTTAAGAAGTTTTAGATCTATGTCATCTCGAATGGCATTAAAACGTTAATGGGTTATAGCAAACTTGCAGGAGCGTTTTAGATCTATGTCATCTCGAATGGTATTAAAACGTAACTGATTTATATTTAGGTGATTATGAGGTTTTAGATCTATGTCATACTAAATTATTTCTTCTTGCTTTAATTTAATTTTTAAGAATGCAAATGTAATTTGCATTTTTTAAATATTCAGTTATTCCTACATAAGTGTTATTATTTCCAAAACTATCTTTATTATCTTCTCTAAAAGTAACCTTACTCAAACTATCATCATAACTATAAGCGTTATTTTGATGAGTATTTTTATAACTCAAATAATTATTATTATCAACGTATTCATAAGTAGTTAGTTTTTTACTAGTTAGATAATTATAATTTTTATCAAAAGTTAGTTCATAAGCAAGTGTTTCTTTATAACCTAGATTATAATTAAAAGGAGTTGACTTGCTACAGGTATAAACGATATTGGTATTCCTAACAGTCAAAGTAACTTGTTTTGTATCACTATTACCATAACTATCCTTAACAATAATATATTCTGTATTGTCTCCCATTTCAGTAGCTGTTTTAATAGTACTACCATCTTCAAAAGTAGCAAAACAAGAGTTTAAATCAACACATGTTTTAAGAAACATTTCAGGAGTATAAGTATCTCCAGGATTTAAAGTAACTGTTTGTGTTTCTATAACAGGAGCTTTTGTATCTGATACTTCTATTTTTCCAATTTTAGTTCTACCATTATGATTTATTTTATATGTATATTCTCCAATCAAATCAGGTACAAATTCCCCTAAATCCAGAGTATATAACTTTTCATCTGGGTCTTTAACATTAACATAATCAGCTATTCTTAAAGAGGCTGGCTCTCCATATTCAACATGAACAAGTTTAACCGAAAAATCTTTGTTATTCACAACATTTTTATAGTAATAATAAACGCCATAAACTCCGCCAAATAAAGCAAGGACAATTAAAGCAACTATTGATTGAACTTTCCTTGCTTCTTTTGACTCATCAATAGCTTTTGCTTTCTTCTTTTTGTTATTTAAAATCTCTTTTTTGGCTTTAATTCTTGCTTCAATATCTATCTTATCAGGTAAAATAGCATTATTTACATTATAGGTATTATCTTGATTTTTACTCCCAATTACCATGGTACCATCAGTTTTATATTTATCATCTGTTGTTTTAATATTTAAATCATTATTACTTTCTAAATTAACAACTTCACTTATAGGAGT
This sequence comes from uncultured Erysipelotrichaceae bacterium, assembly GCA_948442015.1. Classification (GTDB taxonomy): domain Bacteria; phylum Bacillota_I; class Bacilli_A; order RF39; family UBA660; genus CAOJBM01. The sequence goes on along the minus strand of CAOJRP010000039.1, from coordinate 8,532 downwards.
AGTTAATTCTTTTTTTGTTTTCTTTTTTTTAAACACTATTAACAACCCCTTTTCTCTACTATAAAATATACACGATTTTACAACTTTTTTCAATATTAAGTAATTTAATCCAATAAAAAAACAGTTTTAATCGCTTTTCACTTATTAGTATTTTCATAATAGTTTCTTTCTTGCAAAGTTTCTGCTACCCATTCTAAGTCAATTGCATCACTATCGCCATCTAACACTTCATCAATTAAATATAAGATTTCTGTCAAACTACCACACTTTTCCACTTCAATACCATATCTTTTTAATATATCTATTTGTTCTTCGGTAATTAAAAGACCATTATAACTTTTTAAGAATTTTCTCGAATAATCAATACTATTAGCAATCGTTTCTATTTCTTTTCTTGTGTACATTCTTCCTCCATATAAGATAGAGCTGTAATTAGCCCGATTTTGCCATATTCATAAGTTAAACTTCCTTGTTGATAAGCGATATATGGTTCTCTTATTGGTCCATCACAAGATAGTTCAATACTACTTCCTTGAACAAAAGAACCTGATGCCATAATAACATCGTCATCATATCCAGGCATATAAGATGGAATAGGTAATGCAAAAGCATCAATAGCAGAACCAACTTGAATACCCCCACAATACTTAATTAACTTCTCTTTATCCTTAAAAATTATATTTTGAACAATATCAGCACGTTCTGCATTATATTTTGGCTCAACATCATATCCTAATTTTTCTAATACTTTAGCAGTTAAAATAGCTGTTTTTAAAGCGGAAGCAACTACAGATGGTGCAAAATATAGTCCTTGTAATAATTCTTTATTTAAACCAAGACTAGGACCTACTTCCTTACCTTCTCCAGGAAGAGAAAGTCTTTCAGCAGCTAACTCAACCAAGTCTTTTCTTCCGGCGATATATCCCCCATTAGAAGCAAGACCTCCACCTAAATTTTTAATTAATGAACCAACAATAATATCTGCTCCAACTGTTAAAGGTGTTTTCGTTTCCACAAATTCACAATAACAATTATCAACCATTATAATGACATCACGAGATACTGTTCTAATTTCTTTAATTACTCTTTCTAACTTCGCAATAGTTAAACTTTTTCTTGTTGAATATCCTTTACTTCTTTGAATAGCAATAACTTTTATTTTTTCTTCTTTTAAAACTTTCTTTATTGTATCAACATCAAAATCATTATCTACTAAATCAATTTGTTTATATTTAACCCCATAAGTTGCTAGAGAACTTTTATTTTTCTTAATTCCTATTACTTCGTGTAAAGTGTCATAAGGAAGACCTGTAATACTAAGTAAGGTATCATTAGGTCTTAAAAGTGCAAATAGACAAACAGTAAGAGCATGAGATCCAGAGATAAATTGTGTTCTAACTAATGCGTCTTCGGCATCCAAGACATAAGAAAAAACTTTTTCAATAGCATCTCTACCAATATCATTATATCCATATCCTGTCGTCTTACCAAAATGGCTTTCAGATATTTTATATTTGTGGAAAGCGTCTAATACTTTTTTGCTATTACAAAAAGAATTTTCATTTACTTTAGCAAATATATCTTTTAAATTCTGTTCTTCTTCATTAACTATCCTAATAATTTCTTCTTTCATTTTATAACCTTCTTTAAGTGCTATTATATCATTTACTTTTCACTATTTCGACATATTTTGCATACTTTGTTAATTCTTTAACAAAAATGGATTCATTATGACAAATAATATAAACTTTATTTTTTGTTCTTGTTAGAGCAACATAAAAAAGTCTTCGCTCTTCTTCATATGGATAGATATCTTTCGTATTATTAACATATTTTAAAATTTCTTCATCTTTTATTTTTGTGGGAAATCCAAGTAAATCATTGCAAACATTAATTAATATTACCGTATCACTTTCTAATCCTTTTGATTTATGTGCAGTTAAGTACCTAAATTTTATATCTTGATAAGAGTAATAATTATTCTCTAAGGTTTTATATTCCGAATCAATATATTTAAAAATATCTTTATTATTTCTACCAATAACAAAGATTTCTCCCTCTGCTTTTTTTAATAGTTCTTTTAAAGCTTTAATATTATTGTTTGTATAATAAAGAACAATTGGTTTGTCTAAATGTTTATTTGACACTAATTTCTTTCTTATTTGTCTTCTATTTTCCATAACAAAAGAACCAGCCACATTAATAAGTTCTTGGTGATTACGATATGTGTTAATTATTTTTAATATTTCTGCTTCTTTAAAATACTTCCTAAAATTAAGAAAAATATTTAAATCACAACCTGTAAAACGATAAATCGATTGAAAATCATCTCCCACTCCTAAAAAAGAAGCATTAGTTTTATTAATGATTTCTTGTAAAAAATTAAATTTAGTTAAGGAAGTATCTTGATACTCATCGACAATAATATATTGCCACTTATTTTTAATACCCTTTTCACTTACGACATCCCGACATTTACTAATCATATCATTAAAATCAATTAAATTATTTTCCTCTAATTCGTGCTGATATATTAGATAAATATTTAGGATTAAAAGAATTAGACATTTATTTTTTTGATATTTTTTATAACTAAAGGTCCATCTGATTTTTTTTAATATCTCCCTAAAGTATATTACTTCATAATTATTAGCTTTAAATAAATTAATAAAAGTTTTTATTAGTCTTTTTAAATTTACTTCTTCTTTTTGATTAGTAACTAATTTTCTATAAGCTTTTAATAATATTTTATTTGTTGGAATTATCGTAGAAATAAAATTATCTATAACGGAATCTAAGATTGTGTCATCTGCTATATCATAAGTAATATTATGACTTTTTAAAATCTCTAAAGCAAGTTTATGAAAAGTATATACAGTAATATCAAAATCATAATTTTTTTTAATATTATTTCTTAAGTTATTAGTTGCATCATTCGTTAGAGATATACAAAGAATAGATGAAATAGGAACATTTAAGCATTTGACTAGATAAACAATTTTCCCAATAATCGTTAAACTTTTACCACTACCAGCTCCTGCAACTACTAAAATAGCTTTTTTAGTTGATAAAACAACTTTTCTTTGATATTCATCTAATGCATAACCATTAATATTATTTAAAATATCTGCTTTATTAATAAGTTCCTCCATCGACTCTGATAACTGCGTTGTTAATATAACTAGCATCATCACTAGCTAAAAAAACAATAACATTTGCTACTTCCCTAGCTTCTCCTAAGCGTTTTGCAAAAATCTTCTCTTCTTCACTTTTGATAAATTCTTCATCTAAATCTTTTATTTCGTTTTCTGTAGCAATAAACCCAGGAGCGACACAATTAACTCGAACATATGGAGCAAACTGAAAAGCTAAGTTATGAGTAAGAGATATTAAAGCTGCTTTCGAAGCATCGTAATCTAAGGACATTGGATAGTATTTATCTATACCATTAGTTGAAGAAATATTTATAATAACACCTTCTTGTTGTTCATACATCAACTGTCCAATTTTTTTTGATAAATAAAAAGGGGCAACTAAATTAGTATCTAATATTTTTTTAAAATTAGCAATTGTTTTGTCTTGAAATAAGGAATCTATTGCAATACTAGCATTATTGACTAAAATATCTATTTTTTTAAACTCTTTTAAAATCTTATTAATCATTTCATCTACTTCATCTTGTTTCGTAATATCTGCTTTTATTACTAGTGATTCTACACCCATTTTTTTAACCTCTTCTTGTAATTTATATGCTTCATCTCTACTTGTATTATAATTTATTACTACTTTGCTTTTTTCTTTAGCAAATCTTTTTATTGTTTCTGCTCCAATACCTAGCGCTGAGCCTGTTACTAATACAACTTTTTCTTTTAACATTTTATCACCTATTTTATATTAAGAATTTCTTCAACTTGTTTAATGGATAAATTAGTACTTTTAGAAATTAAATTTAATGAAACACCATTTTTAAATAATGCTTTAATCATGTCAATTTTAGTTTTCTTTTCACCTTTTAAAACTCCATCCTCAAATCCATCCTCATAACTCTGTTCCATATTAGCTAATTCATGATCATATGCCTCCCCAAATACGGGATCTTCTACTACTTCTATCGCTTCACTTACATACTCCCTCACTATTTCCACCTCTTCCACTAGTCTTTTTAACTTTTCAATGTCTTTCTCATGTATTCCATATAAAAACTTCTCGAGCTCTGTTAAACTTTCTATACCTAAAGTGTAACATTTTTCTAAGACGTTGGGAAGGACCAAATTTACTACTACTATTTTCTTTGAAAAAGCTATTCCATCTTGATTCTTCAAATAAAATATATCTACTATATTCTTACTCTCTTTATAAGCAAAATTATTAAAATTTATTTGCATAACCATATTATACTTTTCTTCTCCTCTTATATTTTGATCATACAATTTAAATAAATATCCTAAATTCCTCTCATATATTTCTGGATTCTTATTATTATTTACTTCAATATTTATATAAAGATCATCTATCTTTGCTACAAAATCTCCTCTTTGTCCTTTAGTATCTTCTTTCCTCTTTGGTAATTCATTAGTTGTTAATTTCATATTTTTAAGTAAATCTTCATAACTTAAATTTGTTAATTTAGATACAATATAAGCTGAATATTTAATTCTTTCTTCTCTTTGAAACATAGTCTTAAACATTGTATCTGATACAATTGATGGTTTATCTTTATATTCTAATGTCTTCTGCCGATAAAGATCATTATAAGTCAAATCACTAAGCTCTTTAACTTCTTCTCCCATAAGTTTTATTTTAAATTTTTCTTTTTCTTTTGTTTCTAACATTACTGTCCTCCTTAAATTTTTTTGCTTTCCTTTTTACCCTTTCACCATTATATATATACCATCAATTCTCTATTTCCTCTTTTTTTCAGGAAATTTCTTTAATTTTTTACTAAATTATTGCAATAATCGAATTATTGCAAACAAAAAACTTTTTTGTAAAGAGCTCTAATTTATAAGTTGTAAATAGAATGTATTTACGTTATAATTAAGTTAATATAAGAGAGGTTGGTTAACATGAAAAAATCAAAAATTTCATTTTTTATTTGTTTTGCAGTAGCAATATCTGGAGTATTCTTATTAAGTTTTTATCTTACTAATATTATTACTTTTATGGTTAGATATAATAGTTATAGTCAGATACAAGGTAAAATTGTTGGTTATACGATTAATGACGATGGAGAAAAAGCAAAAGTTATCACTTATACAGTTAATGAAAAAGATTATCAAGTATTATCTACATTTAGCAAAGATGAACCACAACAAATCGGTTATTCTATCCTTGTAAGATACGATAAAAATCATCCAAATATGTATATTTTAGGTGATGAACAATTACCATTTATAAAAGTTACTGCAGGTCTTGTTTTATCTATTGTTGGAATTAGTGGAATGGCCATGAATTATAAAAATTTAAAAAAGAAAAATGAAGTCATAGAAGAAAAAAATGGTGAATAATATGACGAAACTGCTTGAAACGGAACTTAACGTTTTAAATAAATATTTTAATGCCTTAAATTATTTAAGTGTTGGACAATTATATTTACTAGATAATCCACTATTAAAAAGGCCTCTAGAAAAAAGTGATATTAAGAAAAAAATTGTTGGTCATTGGGGTACAGTCCCAGGCCAAAATTTTATTTTTACTCATTGTAATAGAGTAATTAACAAATATGATTTAAATATGTTAATGGTTGTTGGCCCAGGGCATGGCGGAAATGCTTTTGTAAGTAATACATATTTAGAAGGAACTTATAGTGAAGTATACCCAAATATTAGTCAAGATGAAGAAGGAATGAAAAAACTATTTAAACAGTTTTCTTTTCCTGGTGGTATTAGTAGCCATGTAGCCCCTGAAACTCCAGGTTCAATCAATGAGGGTGGAGAACTTGGTTATAGTCTTGCTCATGCTTTTGGAGCGGTTTTTGATAATCCTTCTTTAATCGCAACTTGCATTGTTGGAGATGGAGAAGCTGAAACGGCTACTTTAGCTACCTCTTGGCATTCAAATAAGTTTTTAAATCCCATCACTGATGGAGCTGTCTTACCAATATTACATTTAAACGGTTATAAAATTAGTAATCCTACTATTTTATCTCGAATTAGTGAAAACGAGCTTAAATCTTTGTTTTTAGGATATGGTTGGAAACCATATATTGTTAGTGGTGATAATATAAAAGAAATGCATGAAAAAATGGCTACTACTATGGATGTATGTATTGAAGAAATTAAAAATATTCAGTTAACTGCTCGAAGTAAAAATATTTCTTCTCGTGTTTTATGGCCAATGATTATTTTAAGAACGCCTAAAGGTTGGACTGGTCCAACTGAAGTTGATGGTAAAATTATTGAAAATACATTTCGTGCTCATCAAGTACCGATTATGATGGATAAAGAAGAACATTTAGAGATATTAGAAAAATGGTTAAAAAGTTATCATCCAGAAGAATTATTTGATGGTAATGGGAAACTAAATAAAGAAATAGCCACTTTAATACCAAAAGGTAATAAAAGAATGGGGGCTAATCCCCACTCTAATGGCGGAAAATTACTAAGAGATTTAAGACTTCCTGATTTTCGAGATTATGGACTTAAAATATCTAATCCTGGAAGTGTCGAAGCATCAGATATGACAGAACTTGGAAAATTTGCAAGAGATATAATTGAACTTAATGAAGATAATCATAATTTTCGTCTTTTTGGTCCTGATGAAACAATGAGTAATCGACTTTCTTCTGTTTTTGAAAAAACTACTAGAACTTGGAATGCAACTACTTTTAAAGCTGATGAATTTTTAAGTAGTAATGGTAGAGTTATGGACTCAATGCTTTCTGAAAATATGTGTGAAGGTTGGTTAGAAGGATACTTACTAACTGGAAGACACGGAGTATTTTCTTCTTACGAAGCTTTTATAAGAGTAATCGACTCAATGGCTTCGCAACATGCAAAGTGGTTAAAAATTTCTAAAAATTTAAGTTGGAAAGCACCAATTGCTTCCTTAAATTATTTATTAACTAGTAATGTATGGCAACAAGACCATAATGGTTATACTCATCAAGATCCTGGCTTTTTGGACCATATTGCTAATAAAAAAGCGGATATTGTAAGAATTTATCTTCCTCCTGATACCAATTGTTTATTATCTTGTTTTGATCATTGTATAAAAAGTAAAAACTATATTAATGTTATGGTTACTTCGAAGCATCCAAGGCCCCAATGGTTAAATATGAGCCAAGCAGTTAAACATTGTACAATGGGTATTAGTATTTGGGATTTTGCTAGTAATGATCAAGATAGTGAGCCAGATGTTGTTATCGCTTGTGCTGGAGAAACTCCTACTATGGAAACATTAGCAGCAGTAAGTATTTTAAAAGAAAAAGCTCCTCTAATAAAAGTACGTTTTATTAATGTGGTTGATTTAATGAAATTACAACCAAAGTCACGTCATCCTCATGGATTATCTGATGATGAATTTAATCTTTTATTTACTAAAGATAAACCAATTATCTTTGCTTTCCATGGTTATCCAACATTAATTCATGAATTTATGTACGAAAGAGAAAATAAAAACTTGTTTGTCGCTGGTTATAACGAAGAAGGAAGTATTACTACACCATTTGATATGCGTGTTCAAAATGAAATAGACAGGTATCATTTAGTAATCGATGTTATGAAAAAACTCCCAAATTTAGGAGCTAAAGCAACTTATATTATTAAAGAAATGAATGAAAAGTTAATTGAACATAAAGAATATATTACAACTTTTGGTATTGATATGGATGAAATTAGAAACTGGAAATGGGAAGAATAAAATTTTGAATAAACTTGTACAACAGTAACTTATCATAATAGAGACTCCTAATTATTTTGTTTCTTTTTGTTTTCTAAATTAATAAACAAATAAAAATAATACTTTTCCACATATTGAAGAATATTCTTATTTTAGTGTTTAATTTATTTTTTGAGAAAAATAATAATAATTAATTTTTTAGATTTTATGGTTGCAATTAAATCTTTAAAATTGTATTTTATTATACTAAATTTTTTTAAATATTCTTCAATATAAGGAATAATATTATTTATTCTATCTCATAAGCTGTATTTATACTTTTCCCATCTCCACTTCTTAGTTTTATGTTATTCTTCAAAGTTAATATTGGTCTAATATTATTGCCTAAAGCCCTTTCAAAATTAGGCGGATAATCTCCCCAACCCGTTTCATGAGCACATAAGGTCCAAGAAGTTATATTACCCTCATTTGGGACAGAAACAAGAGTAATTGCTGTATAGTTACTCCAAAGAGCAGTTCTACCATTTAAATAATGATAATTAAGCTTTTCACCATTAGGTTTTAATAATTCTGAATAACCTACAACCTCTTTTACTAACTCAAAATCTACTTTCCATCCATTATCTTTTGGACATTTTGCACTTGAATATTCTTCACAATATTCTATTTGGTTGCTATAACCCATATGTCTTG
>CAOJRP010000038.1 GCA_948442015.1 uncultured Erysipelotrichaceae bacterium | reverse complement strand
AAAGGAAATTGTCCAGTGGACAATTTAGAGCTCGCTCCGGGGAGTATTCATTATTTAAGTCGATACTGTACTGGTGACAAATATCCTAAATTCTTTTGAATATATTCGTTGTTATACCAACAAATTGTTCTTGAGTCATTTTCATTATGTATTTTTTGTGTTAGATCAGAAAGTTTTTGTATTCATAAGATATAATTTCTTTCTTATAATATTAATTAAAAAAGTAAAAATCTTCGGTTATAAATTATAAAATTAAAGAACTGTCACAAAATTAATTACTTAATATTGCGACAGTTCCTTTTGGCTTTTAATATTTTTATTTTTTCTTAATGCTAGTGAAAGCAAATCCATTATCAGTTTTAGTAGAAGTTACAATATATTTTTTAAAATCATCACTATGTTTTTTTAGTGTATCAACGTTTTCATTTTCGATAATATTATTATTTTCATCAACAGTATATAAATCGTTGGAATTTATTTCAAAAACTAAATCTTTTTGGTCTTTATCTTTATAGTATTTAATATTTACAGTTTTATCATCATTTTCTGTGTATGTAGAATAAGCTACAACTATCGTTGTTTTAACTGTATTTTTAGTCGATACAGAAGTTATTGGTTCAATTACAATAGAGGAATTAAAATCGCTTAATGTCTCTTCATAATCTTTATAAGATTCTGATGGATATATAATATAAGCATCACTATCTTTATCATAATCAAAATTGTAGATAAAATCAGCAGATGCTTTTACTGATTTATGTTCCCAGTCAATATTAAAATATTTTTTTATATAATCTTTGATAACTGAACCTTTTACTAAAATATAAGTTTCATAATTAGCTAGCTTTTCACTATCAATATTTATTTCTTCGTTTTCATCTTCAGTTTCCATATTATAGATACTAATAGCTGTAGCAAGTAAATTTTCGTCTTTTAAATTTTTAAACTTTAGATTAGAAGATTCAAATAATTTTTCTGTTCCAAAGTAATCTGTATTATAACCGCTAGATAAATATAATAAATTATCAACAATATTCTTTTCAATTTCTTCATAATCATCTTTAAATTTATCTTTATTTCCATTATTTATTAGCATTATTCCTAAAAATACTAATAATAAAACAACAACTCCTCCTATTAATAAAAAACTTTTTTTTCTTCCCATTTTATCTCCTACTTTCTATTTGCTTATTTTATCATATTATGCTAGAATAATCTACAATTTATTTTGAAAGAGGGGTATTTTATATGCAAATAGAAAATCTAGTCGGAAATTTTGAAGATATCTTTAATCCTAAAGTAACTTATGATGGATATTTTGTTATTAGTTCCTATGATTTTATAGTGTCTTCAAAATATTCAAAAGGATTAAATTTGGTTAGAGAAGAGTTATATAAACAATATTTGTCCTATATTTATCCAAATCATCAAAATTTTATTGATTCAGTAAATATTTCTTTATTATTCTACTCTAGTTCTAAAAATGGTTATGGAAGAGAATTTACTCCTGCCAGTGATTTATTTATAAAAGATTACATTTCATCGTTATTTAAAACATCTTTAAAAGAACCAGAAAATTTAGAAATAATCGCCGAAGATAATAAAAACTTTTTAAGAGAAATATTAAAAAATATTAAAGCTATTTTAAATGAAAAGATGAATCTAGAAGATAATTCTATTTTATATAATGCTTATCTAAAAACCAAGAATCTTGTAATAAAAAACCTCAAAGATCAAGCAAATAATAGCAAAAGTATAAGAGAAAAATTAACCAATAATTCTATTTTAAGTAATGAAAAAAATTTGAAATTTTATATTTTAAGTCGCCTTAAAGAACAAGCGACTAGTATTTTGCTGCATTATGATAATATAGTTAAAAGAATGAATAAACCTCTAGATATGAGTAAATTTAATAATTTGTTTGACTATGATACTCTTTATTTAAGACTTGCTAAAGTATTTTTAAATACATCAAGAGATAGTTTGGAAAAAGGTCATGAACTACCTACAGCAGTACTATTTTTATATAAATATTATAATGCTTTAAAAGTACTCAAAAATTACCATTTTGTAATAGATGCTAGTAATATTTTATATGATGGTGAAAAAAGAAAAAAATATAGTACAAGAGATTTTATTAGAGAGTTTGAACGATTTATACTACCAATTGAAGATCCTGAAATTAGATATTATCAAATTATGGAAAAAGAAAATGATATTGATTATTATGACTTAAATAATGTTTATAAGAAGTTAGAATATTTAAAAGCTTTAGAGGATGCAAGAATAATAGCTGCTGAATGGGACTTTATTCCGAAAGGAGAAAGTATGACTCCTAGATCCCAATCTTTATTAACTAAAAAACGTAAATCTTCTAAAGACCTTGATGAAGAACGGGAAGAAAAAAGAGAAATAGTTTTAAAAAGACAACAATTTTTAAATAATACTCCTTATATTTATAAAGGTAGTGGAAAGAATAAATTTGATGGGTATATAGCTTATATGTATAGCAATGGTTTTGTTATCTTTGAAAAATTCTATGAAAATCAAGAAACTTTGTTGCCATCAAAATCTAATGCTACATATGTTATGAATATTGATAATTTTGTGGAAATGTCGAAATTAAGTAAACCAGAAATAATAAAATATATTAAAGCAGGTAATACTGATGTAATGCGAAAAAATCATACAAGTAGTTGGGAAGCAAATATGTTAAGTATTATAAACTCTTCTTTCTATAGTAAAGAACTTATTGAAAAGATTGATAGATTAATTTCTTTAGGAAAGATAGAAAATAAAGAATTAGGGAAAACTTTATGAGTAATATATTAGATGAATTAATTAATAGCGAAGAAGAAATTTTAGAAGAGTTAATTAAAATAGATAATCAAGTTTGTCATACTAATTTTTGTTTAGAAGATTTACATAAGAAAGAACAGATAGAAATAAATTTATTAGGTGATACTTTATTTATTACAGAAGGTGAACCAAACACTACAATTGCTATTTTAGATGAGCTAATAGCTCAACCTAATAATACGTATTATTTATTTGTCAATCAAAGGTTTTTAGCTTTAAATAAGTGGTTAACTACAAGATTTATCGAACTTACTAATATTAGAATAGAACTCATTACTGATATAAACTATAATAAATTTTTAAAAAGAAATGATCTTTTTATAATGCCAATTGGTGAACTTGCTTTGGTAGAACAAGTAAAGGAAGATTTTTCATAAAATTTTAGATTTATTCTTTCTTTTAAGATTAAGAAATTTATGTTAAAATTTAAGAAAAGAAATTGCCAAAAAACATAGAAAATGAGGAGATATTAATGTTAGAAGAAATTGAAAAAAATATGAAAATGCATAATAAATTACTTAGTAATTATGCTTGTTTAGATAGTGAAGCAATAAGGTTTAATGAGGAGAAAGATACTGATATAAGAACGCCATTTTTTCGTGATATTGATCGAATAATTTATTCTTTATCTTATAATAGATATTCTGATAAAACACAAGTATTTAGTCAAAAGGATAATGATCATATTTGTAAAAGAATGATTCATGTGCAACTTGTTAGTAAAGTGGCAAGAACAATAGGAAGAGCATTAAATTTAAATGAAGATTTAATCGAGGCAGCAGCTTTAGGCCATGATTTAGGACACGTTCCATTTGGTCATGTTGGAGAAAGTATTTTAAATAAGATTTCTTTAGAAAACAATGAAGGTTATTTTAATCATAATGTTCAAAGTGTGAGAATTTTAACTAATTTAGAAGAAAGCGGTCGTGGGAGAAATATTACACTTCAAGTACTTGATGGAATATTATGCCATAATGGAGAACTTGCTTTAAAAAAATATCAACCAGTAAAAAAGACAAAAGAAATATTTTTAAAACAGTATGAAGATACTTATCGTGATAATAGAACAATAAAAAAATTAGTACCAATGACTTTAGAAAGTTGTGTTGTAAGAATAAGTGATATTATCGCTTATATTGGAAAAGATATCGAAGATGCTATTACTCTAGGTGTTATAAGTATTGATGATTTACCAAAAAATATTAAAGAAGTATTGGGCGTTAATAATAAAAGTACAGTTAATACCTTAATTATGGATGTCATTAATAACAGTATTTCCAAAAACTATATTTGTATGAGTGACAAAGTATTTAATGCATTAATAGAATTAAAAGAATTTAATTACAAAAATATTTATTTAAAAGCTAATACTGAAGAACAAGTTGCAAATTATGAAAAGATATTTAGAACTATCTTTGATTATTCATTAAATGCTTTAAAAAATAATAATCAAAATGCTAATATTTATAAAATATATTTAGCTAATATGAATGATGATTACAAAAATAATAATTCTTTAGAGCGAATAGTTATTGATTATATAGCAGGAATGACTGATGATTATATTTTAAATGAATATAATAAAATAGTTAATAATTGATAATATAAAATGTTTAAATAAAAAATTAACACTAGCAAAAAATGTGAAGATTCTAATAAGATAGAATTGACTAACAATATTGTAATATAATATAATACTATCTATAGGAGGTTTTTTATGAAAATACTTATTTTAATACCATTAAATACAAAAATAGCCGATGCTTATATCCAGGGAAAAAAAGATGAAGATTTACAATATTTAGATAAGGCTTGGATAGAATATAAAAAAGATCATCCAGAATGTTTAATAGATTTAGAGTTTGAATATAGATTTGGAAGTAATAGGAGTGTATTTGATAATAGTTACTATTATTTTTCTTCTCAAGATATTAATAATATTGAAAATGAAATTAATTCTTTAATTGAAGGGAAAGAAATTGCAGGTCTGATAATCGATCCGATTTTAACGAAAGATGAAGAAAAACAATATATAATGAAACGTGAAATTTCAGGAAAAACTATGGAAAGTTTATTTGATAAGTTTTACAATCTTTTTCCAATATTTTTTTATCATATTGGTTCTCTTGGATTATTTTATCAAACATTATTATATGCTAAAATGCAAACTATTTTTAAAAAGAAAGGATATAATTCATCTCCATCTTTTGATTTTGCGTTGTTCGATTATGTATCAAAAAGCTTTTATTATCCTATATTTGATTGTTTGGTTGATAGTTGCTTAACAATAAAAGAAAACAAAGCAGATGGTGGGAAAAATCCCATGTTAGAAAAAGTAGTGTTAAACATTAGTTAAAACTTAACCGATTTAGTTATTAGGTAGATAACAAACAAAGGTGGACTTTGTTTGTAGAAATATTGTAATCGATGAAATCTAAAAAGCAAGGGTCATGATGAACTCAACTTCGTTTCGCCCTTGCTTTTAATCTTTCATCTCGTTCTCTTAAAACATGTTCAAGTTGTTTTTGATTATCTATTCTCATTTGTTCTCTTTTAATTGGATCTTGTCTATGACTCTCAAGTTGTTTAGTTTCATAAAAGATATTGTAATATTTAACTTTAACTACTTTGTTTAATACATTTTCAAATACTTCTACTTCAGTTTTTTTATATATTTGTTTAATAGAATTATCTTTATCTAATATTTGATAATAGTTATTATTCCAAGAAATCATGTTACCATTAAGAATAGTTCTGATATCTCTAGTACAAAGAATATTTGATAAATCTATATTATTTAAAGGAACAAAAGAGACATCTTCTTCTTTGGGTTCATAAGCATATTTTTGATTCAAGTAATTACAGTAATAATCATTAAAGAATTTGTTTAATTCATCAACAGATTTGATATTGTATCTTTTGATATCATTGATTAATCTATTTTGAATTGTGTTATTCCATTTTTCTACTTTTCCTTTAGCTTGTGGAGTATTTGCAGCGATGATATTAATACTTAAATCTTCGCACATATATCCAAAGTTAGTCAAGTTGCCGTCTTTAGGACTAATTAGAATAGTGTGTTTATCACAATAGATATTTTCAGGAATACCAAATTTAGTCACTAAAATTTGAAGCATTCTAACATAACCTTCTAAGCATTCAGTAGGCATAAACCAACCACATAACGCTTCACCAGTAGCATCATCAATAGATAAGTGTAAAGATGATTTTCTGCCATTTTGAAACCAATCATGAGGAGTACCATCAATCATAATTAAGATACCTCTTTGTGAAGAGGGTTCTCTTAAAGGATGTGATTCATACTTTTTATTAAAGCATTTGTGTTTAATTGGTTTAATCCAATGTTCTTTTTCGTATAAAGATTCAAAGAAAGAATAACTTCTAACTTTAAGATTATTATCTTTAACTATTTTAGACATTTTAGGATTACAAACAACATCTTCGTGATAAATATCTTGAAACTGTGATATACTAATTATCGGATATTTATTCTTGAAGTTCTTAATAAAATTCAATTTCTTTGCTGGAAGGAGAATTATTAGAAGGTTTATTAGTTAAACCATGAACTAACATAGAATCAATATCCTTTTTATTTAATTCTTTGGAAAAGTAAATTAATTGTACTTTAGAATACCCAGTTAAAGTAGAAATTTGAGAATAGGATTAATTATTTAAACCATTTAATTTTTCTTTAACAAGTTTTAATGCATATTCTTTATTATGCATATAAAAATATCTCCTTTCTAATTAGATATTATACAACATAAGTTTGGTAAAATTTTAACTAATGATATGGTTAAGTTTTAAAAAAGGATTAACACACGTTAGAAAAAGTAGTTGACAAAAGCTAAAATGTCGCATATAATTGATTATGTTATTGAAAAGGAAAGCGATGTATCCATATCCACCTGACTAATGTGAGTTTAGTTAGTAGGTCAAAAGCCAAGATATATTTTTATAATATAATTGTCTTTTATGTGGGTACTTTAGTATCTA
The DNA here is from genome assembly GCA_948442015.1 of uncultured Erysipelotrichaceae bacterium. Lineage (GTDB taxonomy): Bacteria > Bacillota_I > Bacilli_A > RF39 > UBA660 > CAOJBM01. Next base: position 4,143 of record CAOJRP010000038.1, on the reverse strand, counting down.
CTTTTTAATTGTATGGAGGTGCATTTATATAGCAAAAGATAAGAATGATTTGCCTATTAATGAGCAAATTAGAGTGCCAGAATTAATGGTTATTGGTCCGAATGGAGAACAAATGGGAGTTAAGAAGTTACAAGATGCTTTAACACTAGCTAATTATGCAGGACTTGATTTAGTTTTAATGAACTCAAACCCAGAAAATGCTGTTGGTAAAATTATGGACTACAACAAATATCGTTATGAAAAAAATAAGAAACAAAAAGAAGCATTAAAGAAACAAAGAGAAAATAATAAATCAATTAAGGAATATCAATTAAGCACAACAATTGACATTGGAGATTTTAATACAAGAAAAAAGAATGCTTCGGAATATTTAGTTAAAGGACATAAGATTAAAGCAACCATTAGGTTTAAAGGAAGACAAATGGCTAGAACTGAATTAGGTAAAGAGGTACTTTTAAGATTTGCCGAAGAGTTAAGTGATGTAGCTGATATTGAGTTGACACCATCACTAGAAGGTAAAACAATGACAATGCTATTAGCGCCAAAGAAATAAGTTATAAAAGGAAAGGAAGTATAAATTATGGCAGGAAGTAAACAAAAAACACATAAACCATCTAGCAAAGTATTTAAGAAGAAAAAAAATGGAACACTTACTTATAAATTAAGTAATGGTAACCATAAGACTGCTAAGGATAGCAGTAAACAAGTAAGACAAAGAAGAAATAAAGGAACTTTAGGAAAGGGACAAGCAAGCAGATTAAAATCTGTTGTTAAATAGGGGGTGTAAGATATGACAAGAGTTAAAGGTGGAACTGTAGCTAAAAATAGAAGAAGAAAAGTTCTAAAACAAGCAAAAGGATATTTTGGTTCAAAACATAGATTATTTAAAACAGCTCAAGAACAATTATTCCATAGTGGAGAATATGCTTATCGTGATAGAAAACAAAATAAGAGAAACTTTAGAAAATTATGGATTACAAGAATTAATGCTGCATGTCGTGCAAATGATATAAGTTATTCTAAATTTATTAATGGTTTAACTAAAGCTGGTATTGAGGTTAATCGTAAGATGTTATCCGAGCTTGCTATTGATGATGCTGCATCTTTTACTAATTTAGTTAATATAGCTAAAGATGCCTTAAATGGTAAAGGTGTTAAAGAAATAAAAAAAGAAACTAAGGAAGTAAAAGCTGAAACTAAAGCTACTAAAGAAGAAAATACTGACTATTCTAAATTAACAGTAGCTGAGTTAAAAGAAATAGCTAAGAATAAAAATATTGAAGGTTATACATCAATGAAGAAAGCTGAACTTATAGAAGTTTTATCTAAGTAATTGTACTGCAATTGCTTTTTTTCTTGCCCTAAATTAGATGAAGTGTTATGATTATTTATAAGAAATGGGTGGTTTTAATGAATAAAAGAGAAGAATTAGAGAAAAAAATAGAAGTTTATAAGAAAAATAGTAAAGCATTTTGGGATATGTTGTCACTCTATGCTTGTTTAAAAAAATTTAATTCAAGTATAGAACCTGTAGTTTATACTTTATTTGAAGTAGTAGTTAAAGATTTAGAAGATAAAGATGTCAATGTTCCTTTTAAAGCAGTAAAAATAATGGATTTAATTGCTAAAGAAAAAGAAGAGTTTTATAGTATATTAAAAGAATTAAGAGAATTAAAGAAATTAGAAGATAATATATATTATGATGAATTAAAAGATAATTTATATGAAGATTATCGAGGAAATTATATTAGGAATTATTTTGCTCAAAATATAGGGCTTAATGAACCTTATGATTTTATTGGTGAGCTGAGTTATTACTCAAATGGTTTAGTGACTGAACTTTTATGTTCAGATATTGGATTGGAAAAAAGAATAAATATACTCTATGAAACTATTAAACATTTTGTAACAAGATTAGATTTACATACATTAAAGTGTATTTTAATACCAAATGGCAATGGTACAATTTATGGTCGAACAAATAAAGAAATTAAAGAGCAGAGATTAAAAGAGTTGAGTGAGAAATTTAGAGAAGAAATAAATAAGAATATAGATAAAAAATTAGAATTATTAAATATTATTATATTATACACAAATAAGAAAGCTTCTTTTGATTTTATATGTTATTTACAAGAAGAAAAATTAGTAGATTTTATGGATAGTCGTAAAGAATTTATGGTGTTTGAAAAACAAATTGAATTTATGACATTATTCTATCTTAGAATTTATTCTTTAAAAGATTTTAAAGACGTATATCAATTAGAAGATTATAATAAACTTCCGGCAAATATAAGAAAAAATAATGATAAATATATATTAAGTTTTATTTCTATAAATGATATTCCTTCTTTTATAAAATTAACCAATTATGAAATTAGTACTGATGATATTAAAATTATAGGACAAAGACTTTTAGAAGAACAAATACAATGTAATGAAAGTAAATCAAAATTAATTGATAGAATAAAAAAAGCCATAATTAGTAAAGCAAAAACTGAAGAAGAAGTTAAAACTTATCAAGAATTTGCTATAATGTTTGAAGATATGGCAGATTTAAAAAAACAACAAGAAGAAAAAAGTGCAGGAGCAATAAGCTTAGAGAAAAAAATATAGATAATTTTTAATATAAGTGTTAAAATATTTATAAGAAATGGGTGGTTTAGATGGCTTTAAGAAAACAAGTAGATAGAAAAAGAAAAGAATTAGAAAAGAAAATCGAAGTTTATAAGAAAAATAGTAAGGCATTATGTGATATGCTTGCTCTTTATAGTTATTTTATTGAAGAAGGCAAAGATTTAGATCCTGCGGGTTATATTGCACTTGAGGCAATGGTTAAAGATTTGGAAGATAAAGATGTAAATGTTTCATTTAAAGCAAAAAGTATTGAAGAGTTAATGCAGCAAGATAGTGATAATTATTATAAAGTATTAAGAGAGTTAAAAGAAAGCGATTATTATAATGAATTAGAGGATAAATTACAGGAAGATTATCGTGTAATTCCAACACGACAATATTATCGAACTCATTATGTTAAATATAATAATGAAGAATTATTTAAACAACCATTTAATTTTTGGATAAGAATGTGTCGATATTATTATGGTGGTTCATCTTTGATAAGTGAATTTCTAGTCTCTAATATGGACATGTCTAAAAAAGTAAATATATTATATGAGATTATTAAATATTATATTAAAACTCATTCTTATATTAATAGCTTCGAATATATCTTAGATTCAAAAGGTGCTGGATATGAATTATCAAGAACTAAATACAACGTTAAAGAAGAAAAGATAAATGAGTTAATAATTGCTTTCAAAGAAGAGATAGATACAAATGAAGATAAGAAAACAGAACTGTTTGATATTATTTACAAAATAGTTAGAGACAATATTGGAGAAAATACAACATGTATTGCACAAACTGTTGGTTGGATATGTTATTTACAAGAGAAAAAACTAGTTGATTTTATGAGTATAAGAAATAAACATTACATAGGTGATAATTTAGAAGAAGTTTCTCTTTGTCCTTTTCTAGGAGTCCAGCATTTAGAGAATTTTAAAAAATTCTATCAATTAGAAGATTATAATAATCTTCCTGAAAATATTAGAGCAAATGATAATATACTTATTTTAGATTGTCTTGCTATTAAAGATATTCCTTCTTTTATTGCTTTAACAAACTATAAAACTAGCATAGTAGATATAGAACGGATTGGAAAAAGAATAATTAGATTACAAAGACTTGGTCAAGAAATAAATAAAGAATTAATAGAGCAAATTAAAAGTGCTATAATTCATAAAGCTAAGGACAAAGAAGAATATAAAACTTATTGTGAACTTGCTAAAATGTTTGAAAGAATTTCTGATTATAGTGCTTATAAAAAAGAACGAGAAAAAGAAACAGAAGAGAGAAAAAGATTAAAAGCCCAAGAAGAAAGAAAACTTTTAAATGCTCGTTATGAACTTATTTTAAGACTATATAATATGAATGAATCGCTTCAAGAACAAGTGCCAGGTAAAAAAGTAATTAAAGATTTAGTATTTCAAAAAGAAGGTAATCCAAAGAATTAGGTATTATCTTTTTTTCAGAGAAAAAGAGTAAATAAAAAGAAAAAAATCTATAAAAATTAGAAAAGTAAAA
>CAOJRP010000037.1 GCA_948442015.1 uncultured Erysipelotrichaceae bacterium | reverse complement strand
TGTCACATTGTAATTTGTCTACAAAAATGTGTCTAAAAACTTGACATAAATCCACATCATCCCATGATCTAAAAGTTCTAAAACCATACCCATACTCCATATATCCGCCATCTTCTTTAACACCATACTCTGGGCTTGTCCAAGGTACTACCCTTTCTTCTTTAGTATCTATATTATAAACTAGAGAATTATCCGTTCCATCAACATCACGATATAGCACTTTATTCATCTTAGCACTATGGAGAGTAAAACAATCACTTGCTGTGTGATGAGTATACTCTATCCCATCTAAATCATATATAGTAAATATCCTATCATTTCCTAAAACATCACATCCTCTAATCACTTGTGGTCCTGGATCATCTAAAGGTAATATCCATATTCCTTGATGTTTTACCATAGCACCATTATTTAAGTTAATAGCTATGCAATGTTTCTTTTCCTCTTTAGTTACTATAACAACCGCAATATCTCTCCATAACTGTATCTCATAATCATCGCCCTCTTCACCTAAGTCATATTCTTTTGTGCTATTTAAATCAAAATCCAATACTTTTAATTTATGATCACTAACAAAGACAAGAAAGTCAGCAACATTTTTCTTTGTATGAATTAAAGCATTAGAAGATACTTTATCATTTTTTGATATTGTAACAATTGGATAACCTGTATTTAAAACATCATGAACAATTGTAACAGTATCATCTTTTCGATAAGATATTATTAGAGAGCCATCAACATAATAGGGAAATCCATCTCCTAGTTCATAGACAATACGACCATCCTTATAGACAACAAAATTTTGATATATTTGATTTGTATAATCATTTTTTTGATAGTGAAATAAATTTTCCCCCACACGATAATAATATTCAATATCTAAATCTATCTGTGGTTCAATAAACTTTTTCTCTCGCACATTAAAAACTTGCTTATTGTGATCTGGCCCCATCGTTTCCACATAATCATCATCTATCTTAAAAATACCAGAATAGTAAGACGCCGACTGTTCCAAAATAACTTCTTTAGTTTGGACATTCACTAAATATTGACGATAATTTTTTCCTAATACGGCCATTAAATCATCGCCCATTTTATAGACTTTATAGATATATTTATATTTACCTACATCATAGCAATTGTTTTCACTTATAATAAGTGAAGTAATATCTGTTTCGATAAAGAGATATTCATCAATTTTTTCAATATATTTTACTTCATATTTTTTAGGTAAATTTTTATCTTGATTTATTACTTCTTCCATCATTAATCATTCCTTTTCAATAAGTTATTTTACGAAATTATATAAGCAAAAGCAACAATTTATTTTTTAAGGTTTTGATTCTTAAGATTTGTTTTAATTTTTACAAGATAGTAATATATGAAGAGTTGGCTTTTATATCTTTATTTAAAACTAACTAGTCATTATGTACAAAAATATAAATATAACGTTTATTATGAATATATCATTTTTCTAATTTAAATACTTGCAACTTCTGTTTCTATTTTTTTTAAAAATTTAAGTATATTCTCTAATACTTTATTAACTGGAATATCAAGCCAATTATTTCTTGCATCCTTTAAATTAGCAATAAATATTTTATTAGAAAATAGATTTTTCATTTTTACAATGACTTCATCTATATTATTTATTGGCATAGAATCATCATCAAATATAATATCTTTAATATATCTATTAAATTTTTCTTTATCTATATTCGTATTATTTATCAAATAATAAAAGTCAAATATATCTTTAAATCTTGTAGATAATGCAGCAAATTTTAATAAAGATTTTAATTTTTCAACAAAGATTTGCTCACTTGAATTTATAAATAATGTGGCAGTAGTATTTATGGCATTAAGATCAAAACAATATTCCTCTTGTTCTAAATTAAAATTCTTATGAACTCCTATATCCAGTTTTGATTTCATTGTATTGTTATAAGAATCGTTCAAGACAACATTAACTCTTTTGCCATCATAATCTTGATGATGCAATGGCTCTATTTTCCCATCTATTGTAATAGTTATTCCATCATTGTTATCATTTAATTTATTTATAAATCTTAAGATAGAATCATCCTCTAACGAATATTTTATAAAATCCAAGTCAATATCTCGAGTGGCTCGACGCAAATCATTAGAAATGCTATGCATTACAACTCACCCTTTATAGTTACATTTTTAAAATATGGACTTTCAGATATTTCTTTTAAAATTATATCTTGACATGCTTTGGCGATTGCATTTACTCTAGTATAGCCATTTTTCATATATTCTTGTCTTATTTTTTCTATATTCAGATTAGTACACCTCACTTTGCACTCTATTATATAGTGTTTGTTCATTTTTGTAATACGAAATATATTTAGATATTTTAAATGAATCAAGAGTATTTACTATCTTTCTATAGCTAGATATTATTTCTTTATAATAATCTAATGGAAGTTGTGTTTTCTTTCTAACTAACTCTACTAACATTCTTTCTTTATCGTATATATTTATTTCTACATTCTCAATTTTTAAAGTAGTTTTTCCAAGTTCGAATACTTCATCATCAACAAAAAATTGTTTTATATCTTCATCTTTAAATCTAATACTCGTTTGTTTTGTTGCTAAACAAAATCTATCTGGTATAACATCAGTTAAATCCCAATAATAAAACGCGCTATCCATTGTGAAGATAAAAGAAGGATATTTTTTAGTAATTACTGCTAAAGGATTTACAAATTCTTCATCAGAGTAAATACCATTTTGAATTTTAAAAATTTTTTTATCTCTCAATGCTTTATTTAATTGATAAGTAGAAGTATATGTTTTAGAAATTTCTTTTCTTGTATATAACATTATTATCACCCTAAATACATATTAACATTTTTGCACAATAAAATCAATTTTCTTTGTGCATTTTTGTAAAATAAGTTTAAAAAAGAACTGACCATTATAATCAGTATAACCTGCTCCTTAATACACAAATTCAACTAGTCAACACATACCAGTTAGAGTGGTATGATGAAACATATTCTCCACAGACAACCTACACAATATTTTTTTCAAAAATTAGTAAAAATATCAATAATTTACTCATTTTTCCACCATTTTTTTGACCCCTACTGAAAGCCTTCTTTCCCTTTATTTATAAGGGTTTATCGCCTATTTAACACGCATACACATTCAACGTGTTCCGTATAAGGAAACATGTCGAATGCTTTAATATTTAGGATATCATATTTTTCTTTTAAAATATCTAAATCCCTAGCCAAAGTTATTGGTTCACAAGAAATATATATTAAATATTTTGCTTTCACACCCAAAATAAAATCTCTTGTCTTGTTATCTAATCCACTTCTTGGTGGGTCGATTATAATTAAATCTAAATTATTTGGTAAACTATCTAAAACATTTTCCACTTTTCCACATATGTACTTAGCATTAATATTATTTAACCTAGCATTTTCTTTTGCATTACAAATAGCATTTTTCACTACTTCTACCCCATATAATTCTTTTATTTTATGAGAGAGTGCTAATCCAATCGTTCCCACACCACAATATAAATCTAAAGCCTTATTAACATTTGGCATTAGCTCTTCTAAATAATCAATAATCAACTCAATAACTTCCTTATTAACTTGAAAAAAAGAATTATAACTAACTTGATACTTTACATCATTTAACAACTCTATAAAATGAACTTCTCCATAAACAACTTTATCATTTAAAACTATTCCCACTATCTTTTTTACCTTATTTAATGAGTGTTCTACTAAAACTTTATCATCTGTTTTTATACTTAATAAAATTTCGTTATCCTTATTAGATCGAATAACTACTTCCCCATTACCAATATTTAATAAATTTAACATTTTGATAACTTCATTAATGGTACTACTAGCAAGTAAACACTCTTTTATTTCTACTAATTCATGACTTCTTTCTTTAAAATAACCTATTTTCTTATTGACTATTTTCAAAGTAATTTTATTCCGGTAATTTAAACTCTTACCACTAATAATCTCTATTTCTTTTTTTATGTGCGCATACTTATAAAGAAGACTTTCAACTTTTTCCTTTTTAAAAGCCAAAGTATTTTCAAAACTCATATGCATTAAATGACATCCATCACATAAACCATAATAAGGACACAAGGGTTTTACTCTTTTATCACTAACATTCACAAACTTCGTTACAACTGCTTCATTATATTTTTTATTTTCCTTAATAAGCTCTATTTCTACTTCTTCTAAAGGCAATGTTTTAGGGACAAAAGTTATTTTATTATTTAGGAAACTTATACCTCTTCCCCTATTATCTAACTTCGTTATAACTACTTTTTTCATACAAAATTTACCTTTCTTTGCATTATTATAGCATAAATTGGCAATAATAATATTGGTGAATAGTATGATAAAAAAAATTCAAGAAATATTTAACAATAGTACAGACTTAAAAATACAAGAAATTAAAAACGTTTACGTTATCTTTTTAGAAAGTCTTTGTAGCAGTGATAAAATCAATGAATATATTTTAAAACTATTAAGTTTAAACAAAATTAAAGATATCAATAATGTTTTAGCTGGTCCAAACACTGAACAAATAAAATTTGAAGATATTGAAAATTATTTATCTAATGGATTTACAGTTGTTATTTATAAAAAAGAAATCTTAGCTATTGAAACAAAGGGAGATTTAAATAGAGGTGTTGATATTCCTCAATCACAACCAGCAATATATGGCCCAAAAGACTCTTTTACCGAAAGTATTCAAACTAATTTAGGACTTATTAAAAGGCGAATAAAAACCGGAGAGTTAGTGAATGTTGACATCATGGTTGGAAAGCAGACAAAAACAAAAGTAAGTATTATCTATATGAATAATATTTGTGAACAAGAGATGGTCGATTTAGTGCGTGAGCGAATTAACAAAATAGATACCGATGGAATTATCGATTCTTCCTATATATCTCAGTTAATAACTAACGAAAATGCAACACCTTTTCCCACAACTTTAGAAAGTGAACGTCCTGATAAAGTTGTTATGGAACTTTTAGAAGGAAAGATAGCTATTTTAGTAGATACTTCTCCTTTTGCTTTAATTCTTCCTGCTTTCTTCGTTGATTTTATAAATCCATCTTCTGATAACTACAATAAAAGTATTAACATTAATATCTTAAAAATCACAAGATTTATTTGCTATTTTATTTCTTTAATCTTACCAGCTTTTTATGTCGCTTTAATTAATTACAACCAAGAATCAATTCCCTTAGAACTTTTAGTAAGTTTTACAACTCAAAGACAAGATGTTCCGATACCTACAGCTTTAGAAGCTTTCATTATGCTATTTCTTTGCGATATCTTAAGGGAAAGTGATATCAGGTTTCCCTCGTCTTTTGGTAGTTCGATTTCTATTCTTGGAGCATTGATTTTAGGAGAAGCAGCCGTATCTGCTAGTATCGTAAGCCCTATCATGATAATAATTGTTGCTATAACATTTATTACAAACCTTTTATTTACCGATTCCGATGCCATCAACTCTATTCGAATATTTCGATATATCTTCTTATTCTTTGCTGTTATGGCAGGACTTTATGGTTTAGTAATTGCTTTTGTTTTATTCTTAATTCACTTATGTAGTATTAAGACATTTGGAAAACCATATACTTATCCTCTAGCACCATTTAATCGCAATTATCTATTTAAAACTATATTAAATAAACAACGTAAGAAAAATACGAAACGAAGTAAAATGTTAACTACCAACTTAACTAAGCAAAGGAGTGAGTAAATGAAAAAGATATTATTAATTATAACTTGTCTATTACTATGTAGTTGTTATGATTATAGAGAACTTAAAGATATTGCTATAATTACAGGTATTGGTGTTGATTATAAAGATGAGGAATATACTGTAACTTTAGAAATTCTTACTCCTACTCCGAAAGAAGCAGGTGATGAAGAAAAAACAAGACTTGTAAGTAATAGTGGAAAAACTTTTATTGATGCATTTAAAGGAACTTATACTGAACTTGGAAAAGAACCTAATTTTTCCCAATTACAAATGATGTTTATAAGCGAGAGTACAGCAGAGAATGTCGGATTACAAGAATTATTTGATGATTTATTTCGTTCTAGTAGAGTTAATAATAATTTCTATTTAGCAATTGCTAATGATTGTGATAGTTATGAAATTTTAGATAATAAACAAAAAAATGATACTGCTAGTAACTATGTTTTAAATTTATTAAAAAGTAATAATGAGTCATCATTTATTATGAGTACTAACCAATTTGATTTTTTAATTGCTAAAGTCGAAAGTAAAGGAAAAGATATTTATTTGCCTAGTATCAGTTTAGATGATGACCATTTTAAAGTTAATGATATTGCTTTATTTAGTGATTATAAAATGGTTTCCTATATCGATAAAGATTATTCAACCATACTTTCTCTTTTAACAAATAAGATTGAAAATACAATTTATTATTCTGATGGAATAAATTCTATAGATATTAAAAGTAATGAGTTTAAGTTTGATTTAAAAGATGATAAAGTCAAAATTACATTGTCTTTAGATGCGACGATTAAATCTCTTGACTCTAAATATAGTTTAAGAGATGAAAGTACTTTTAAAGAATTGGAAAGTATTTTTAAGGAAAAAATTAAAGAAGAAGCAGATGATTTAATTAATAAGTTAAAAGAATGTCAAAGTGACCCTTTAAGTATTGGTAATAGATATTATAAAAAAGAGCCGAAAAAATACTTTGATGAATATTTTAAAGATACTCCTGTTGAAATAGAAGTTGACTTAAATATTAATAAATTTGGAATTTTATTTGAGGTGATAAAATGATTACAAGAAGACAATATCAAATATGTAGTTTTTTCTTATCAAGATTTCTATTCTTTGGAGCTGGTTTATCTTTCCTTTTCTATAATAGTAACAATGATACATGGCTTGCTTGTATCCTAGGCTTAGTTTTAGGTCTTATAGCTTTTAAAGTAATTCATATTATAAGTAAGAAAAATGAAGGTGTTTCTCTATCAAGTATAATTAAAAAAAATCTTGTAATGAAGATAGTTTTGTATTTATTTTGTTTTTTACTTCTTAATTATCTTTTAACTGTTTTAACTTTGATGAACCATTCGTTTTTCTTATATGAAACTCCCCCTTTGTTTATTGCAATTCTTTTAATGATTGTTATTGTTTATGGGGTAATGAAAGGGGAAAGAGTCTTTACTAAGGTTGCTGAGTTTTTATTCTTTATTTCGATTGTTGTTTTTACTTTAAAATTTTTAGGATATGGTTATTATGCTATGAGCTCTTATGACAATCTATTTCCTCTTTTGAACACCAAAGTAACAGGATTTTTATTTACTACTTTAATTTTCTTTATTTATTCTTTTGTACCGAATATTTTATTATTAAATTTTAAAGTTGAAGAATTAAGTTATAAACAAATGGTAGTTGGTTATATTATGGGAGCAATATCCATCATTTTAACAATTCTGATAATTAGTATGACTTTTGGTTTTCCTCTTGCAACAATTATTAGATATCCTGAATATATGGTACTTAAAAAAATTAGTTTGTTTAATGTCTTTAAAAATATTGAAAATATCTTAGTTATAACATGGTATTTTGACTGTTTAGTAAGTGGTTTTATTATTACAAATACAATTAAAAAAATTAATAATAATACTTTTCCAATGCTTATTAGAAAAGTTACTTATATATTACTACTTTTAGCTTCATTATTTGTAGCAGTTAATATTTTTGTTAAAGATTATACGAAGACTATTCTTTTATATAAGTATGCTTTTACAATAATTGGGGCTTTAGGATTGATTATTATATTATACTTGTTATTTCGAAAGAAAAAGGAAGAATAAAAAAATGTCGTTAACTCTTTAAGTGAGTTTTGACGACATTTTTATTTTTATTTTTATCCACTTTTAAATTATTATTTACCTTGATAATGATTAGTTACACCTTTAATTTTTTTCTTTGGTAATATCTTTTTTTTACGTACTTCAGTTTCTGTTTCAGGTTGCAAATATTCATTAAGACTTTGAATTAATTCTTTTTGTTCATCATTTTCTATCATTTTATTAAGCATTTCTGTTATTTCTCTTTTATCTTTTTTTGGATATGTCTCACTTAATTCTAAAAATTTGCTTTGAAAAATACCAAACAAAGATTCACAAATTGTTTCAAAGTTATAATCAAAAGTATTCATAATTCCTTTATCTCTATAAGCATTAGCATCTACAATTAAATCTAAATTCTGTAACACAATATAATCAAATGCATTTAATTCTTGGTCACATAACAAACATTTGGTAAATCCTTTTGTATTCTCAGTACCTCCAAAACGAAAAACCACATGAGAACAATCATTTTGATTATGAATTTCATTCATTTGTAATTGTCGAAGTTCTCTATCAATTAATTCTTTCTTTTCCTCTAATTCTTTTTTATTTTCTCGTAAAGAAATTGTGTGTCTAATTCTTTCAATATCGTTCATTAAATTCTTCCTTTCAAAATTGCTAGTATTATAACATATTTTTGAAGTTTATATTAAAAAAGTTTCTTTACCCATCTTGAATTTCCTTCTTCATCTTCATCTTCTGTTTGTAAATCTTCATAAAAGAACTCTGCATATTGTCCTTGATAAATTGCTAACATTTCCGAAAAATCAGGTGAAAGTTTATAATCTTTAATTTTATCAATATCTACCCAAAAGACTTTTCCCTCATCAGTTTCGTTAATCAATGTACCTGTAAAAGTAGAAGTTTTTAAAAGAAATACTATATATCTTTCTTCTTTTTGATAATCATACCAATCTTTAATACCACAAAATTTTAGGTTTGATATAGTTAATCCTGTTTCTTCTTTAATTTCTCTAATTGTCGAAGGAATAATAGCTTCTCCTTCTTTTAATTTACCGCCTGGAAAAGTAATTCCTTGCCAACTTTTTACTCTATCTTGAACTAAAACTTGTTTTGTTTCTTCATTTATAATCATACACATATTTGTTAATTTGACTTTTTCCATAACACTTACTCCTTTTCCCCATCTAAGCTAAAACTCTTAGCCTCTGTTATTTTAACATTTATAATCTTTCCAATAGTATCTTTTTCCGCTACAACATTAACAAGTTTCATTGTATCAGTATATCCAAATACTTTATTTTCATCTTTCTCACTTACTCCTTCAATTAAGACAGGAACTATCTTACCAACATATTTTAAATTAGCTTGTTTGGAATGCTCATTAACTATCTTATTTAATTCTTGTAATCTTTCTTCTTTAACAGAAAGAGAAATTTCATCTTTAATTAAAGCAGCAGGTGTTCCAATTCTTGGACTATAGATAAAAGTAAAAGCACTGTCAAACTGACAAGTATTTACAACATCTAATGTTTCTTTAAAATCTTCATCACTTTCATTTGGAAAACCGACAATTATATCTGTTGTAATTGCAACATTAGGAATTTTTTCTTTTATCTTATCAAAAAGACTTAAATACTCTTCTTTCGTATATCTTCTGCCCATCTTTCTTAGGATATCACTACTACCTGATTGAAGTGGTAAATGAATATAAGGCATGATATTATCATTTTTAGCAATAACTTCAATCATGTCATCAGTAAAATCCCATGGATGAGATGTCACAAAACGAATACGGGGTATTTTAGTATCACTTATCTTTTGTAGTAAAGAAGAAAAAGATATATCATCTAAATCTTTACCATAAGCATTAACATTTTGCCCAAGTAATGTGACTTCTTGATAACCATTTTCGACTAACTCTTCTACTTCCTTAATTATATCAATACTTTTACGACTTCTTTGTTTTCCTCTTGTATAAGGAACTATACAATACGTACAAAATTTATCACATCCATACATAATATTAACCCAGGCTTTAATATTTGATTCTCTTTTATAAGGAATATTTTCAAATACTTTTCCCTCATAACTATAGACATTAACGTCTAATTTTTTTCTATTTCGAGAATCCAATACTAGTTTTTGTAAATCATTAATATTATGAGTACCAAAAATAATATCAACATAAGGATGTTTATTTCTTATTTCTTCAACAACACTTTCTTCTTGAGCCATACAACCACAAAGACCAATAATTAATTCAGGTTTCTCTCTTTTTAAATGCTTACATCTTCCTAAGTAGCCGAATACTTTATCATGAGCATTTTCTCTGATAGCACAAGTATTTAGAATAACGACATCAGCAAGAGTCAACTCATCTGTTTTTATTAAACCTAAAGATTCAAGTCTAGCACATATCTCTTCCCCATCATGCACATTCATTTGACACCCATAAGTTTTAACAAAATAATTTTTATCTTTAAAAAGGTTATTATCATATTTTTCATCTAAATATATATAAGGAACTTCATTATTAGTTCTCTTTCTAGCTTCTTTTAAATCTGGTAACTGCATACTTTCCACCTCATCAAGTAAAATTATATCAAAAAAAGTGCTTAATTGCACTTATTAATAGCCTAATTTTCCTTCTAAGCTATCATCATCATTAATATAATCATTAACAAGTATATGGCGATAATTATCTTTATCATCTCTAATATAAATATATTTTATACCTGCATTAATAATTATTCTTTTACATAAAGCGCAAGGATTATAATTAGAAACATAAATATCATCTTCAAAGTTTTTACTAACTAAATATAATGTAGAATCTATCATATCAATACGAGAAGAACTTATAATTGCATTTTGTTCTGCATGAACACTACTACATAATTCATACCTCTCACCTCTTGGTATTTTCATTTCTTGTCGAATACATTTATTTAAATCACAACAATTTTTTCTTCCTCTTTGGGCACCTGTAAATCCATTAGCAATTATTTGATCATTTTTAACTATAATAGCACCAAAATTTCTTCTAACACAAGTTCATCTTTTTATTACAGATAAAAAGAGTAAAATTTTTTCGCAGAAAATAAATGGATATTCGTGAACAAATTCGAAAAAAATATGTTAA
>CAOJRP010000036.1 GCA_948442015.1 uncultured Erysipelotrichaceae bacterium | reverse complement strand
TATTGTTTGTCTTGAAACAAATACTTTTAATGCTAATTCATCTTGTGAAATATTTAGTTTTTCCCTATATTTTTTAATTCTTGCTCCAACATTCATTTTGCACCTCCTCCTACATTTTATAAAAAAAAGATATTTTTGTCTGTCAAAAGTCTTTGACATCGAGTTAATATTAATTAATTATAGCAAATATCTTTTCAATTCGTAAAAGTTTTATTCTTCTTAATTATAACAAAAAAAACAAACTGAAATATAAATAATAAAGCATATTAACTAACATAAAAACTTTATTATTATGTTATAATATTTGATATAGCAAAACAAAATAGAGGTGTCGAAATGGAAAATAATGGAGAAATAAATCCAACAGATAAGAAACAGGAAATATGTTCTTTGTTACAAAAATTAAATTATCAATATGAAATTTATACTTTTAATTCTTGTAAGGAATATGAATATTTGCAGGAAAAAGATATTTGTATTACTATTCCTAACCCTAGTTGTGAATATTCCCTATATATAGATTTGGAAGATAATGGCGAATTTACTTTATCATATTATAAATGGCATGCTCATTATTTTGGTGAAGAATGGGATTATAAAAGATTGTGTGAAGATTTAACAGATATTTTAAAAAATAATAAATGTGCAATAATTATAAATAGTAACAAAAGATGGCTATATAGTGGGTTATCCGAAACAAAAATCGGTAAAGATTATGATTATAAAAAGGATATAAGAAAATTACCTAAAGAATTTCAAGATGAAATAAAAGAACTTAAAGGAAATGTGGAATTATTTTATTGGAATGTTGAAAATAATATTGTAATAGATATTTAAAAATTATAATTTGAAAGAAAGATGAAATTATGAATAGTGAAATTCAAAAAGTTTTTGAAAAATTTAAAGAAGTAAGAGATATATTAAAAAAATTTGATACTAAAGATGAAGCAATAGAATTTCTAGTTAACGAAACAAAATTATCAAAAGAAGAGTGTTCTATCGCTTACGATATTATTATGAAAATTGAAGATTAAATTATAATTTGTAATAGGAGGAGAGTAATTGCAAACATTAATTATTTATGCTAGTAAAACGGGAACAACAGCTAAGTGTGCAAATCAAATAAATAGAGAATTAAAAGATTCTAAAATGGTAAATATTTTAAATTATAATGAAGATATAAGTAAATATGATTTAATAATTATAGGTTCTCCAATTAGAATGGGTTTGATAGATAAAAAAATAAAGAAATTTTTGCTTAATAATATGGAAACTTTAAAATCAAAAAAAGTAGCATATTTCATTTGTTGTGGGTTTATTGAGAATTGGAAAAGATATTATGAACAAAATATTCCTAAAGATTTATTAGATAAGGCGCTTATTTATGATACTTTTGGAGGTGAAATGAATATTCAAAAACAAAAAGGATTTGATAAATTTATTACAAAGGTAGTAAGTAAAAATATAGATAAAAATAAAGAAATAAAATTGTTATATGAAAATATTGATAGATTTATAAAAAGGATTGATTATTAAAAATTTAAGACCTAGTTAGTTATAAAAAACATTATCATGATAATACAATGTTTTTATGGTATTGGTAATTAAATAAATTAAATGAAGAACAAATTGTATTTGTGATTTTTTCTTTTTTTGATATAATTAAAGAGAAAGAAAAATAGATATATTACTAAATTTATAATTTAAAATTTAGAAAGATGAGGTAAAATTATGGTACATTTAGTATATTGTGATGATAAATCAAAAGAATTAAATAAAATTTTAGATGGTAGTAAAACAATGGTTATAAGAGGAGCTGCAGGAAGAAAAATACCCCATAGTAGAGTTTTTAAAGATGAAATATTATATTTTATGGAAAAAGGAACAAAAAAGATTACAGCAAAAGCAATTGTAACTGAAGTTCAAAACTATGTAAAATTAAGTGATGAAGAAATAATAAAAACTATTGCAGATAACAATAACAAGTTACAACTGACTGATAAGCAAAAAGAGAGATGGCATAAAAAATGTCTATGCTTAGTGGAATTTAAAAATGTCGAGGAAATAACACCATTAGATTTTGACCATCAAGGCAATATGGATGATTGGTTAATTATTGAAAAAATAGAAGACGTTTTAGTAGGGACAAGTATTCCTTACAACTATGAAAAATCAAGATTTTAGGAGTAAGATTATATGGCAATGTGGAATCCATGGCGAGGATGTAAAAAATGTAGTGATGGTTGCATACATTGCTATATTCATAAAGGTGATTTAAAAAGAAATATTAATACTAGTGAAATTATTAAAACAAAAGATTTTAAAAAACCTATAAAGAAATTAAAAAATGGAAATTACAAAATGAAATCAGGTATTGTTTACTTATGCTTTTCTACAGACTTTTTAATTGCTGAAGCAGATGAGTGGAGAAATGAATGTTGGGATATAATAAGAGAAAGAAAAGATTGTACTTTTCTATTTTTAACAAAAAGAATTGAGAGATTTATGAGTTGTATTCCAAGCGATTGGAAAGATGGATATGACAATGTAGTTGTATGCTGTACCATTGAGAACCAGAAAAATGCCGATTATAAATTATCAATATTTAAAGATTTACCGATAAAGCATAAATGTATTACAGCCCAACCTCTACTTGAAAATATTGATATAGAAAAATATCTTGAGGGTATAGAACTTGTAGTTGTTGGTGGGGAGTCTGACATAAATGCAAGACCTCTAAACTTTGATTGGGTCTTAAATATTAGGGAACAATGCCTTAGAAAAAATGTTAATTTTGAATTTAGACAATGTGGGACTTACTTTATAAAAGATGGTAAACAATATAAATTACAAACAAAAGACTTAATTAAACAAGCAAAGTTAGCCAATATTGATTATAAAAGTAAACACTAAATTATTTAGGGGTGATAAGGATGAATAAAAGACCTATTTTAGACAATAATTTAGATGGTAAAACTTTTATGGAATATTATTATTTAAAAGAAGAATTAGTTGCTTTTTGTAGAAAGAACAATCTTCAAATAACAGGTGGAAAGTTAGAATTAAAAAAGAGAATTGTTAACTTTTTAGATACTGGTAAAAGAACTTGTAAAACTCATGTTGCGAGAAGAAAGATAAAAGTTGATGAAATAACTCTTGATACAAAAATAGAAGAAGATTTTGTATGTTCCGAAAAGCATAGAGCATTTTACAAAGAACAAATAGGAAATAGTTTTTCTTTTAATGTTGCATTTCAAAAATGGTTAAAAAGAAATGCAGGGAGAACTTATCAAGATTCTATAACTGCCTATTATCAAATATTAGAAGAAAAAAAGAAAAATAAGTCAATAATTGATAAGCAGTTTGAGTATAATACTTATATTAGAGATTTCTTTTACGATAATAAAGATAAAAGTTTAGAACAAGCTATTAAATGCTGGAAATATAAAAAGAGTTTAAAGGGTCATAATAAATATGAAAAAGATGATTTGAAAATATTATAAATGGAGATGATTTTTAGTGGCTAAAGAAATTTTGTTAAAAAATATAGATAAAGTTCATAGTACTAAAATGGGTGTGGATAGAATTAAGAAAAATCTTGATTTAGATAATATTGATGTGGTAGAGTATTGCAAAAATAAAGTTTTAGATGAGAATTGCAGCATTTATAAACAAGGAAAGAATTGGTATTGTGAAATTGATAATATAATTATAACAATTAATTCCTATTCTTATACAAT
Organism: uncultured Erysipelotrichaceae bacterium; assembly: GCA_948442015.1. Classification (GTDB taxonomy): domain Bacteria; phylum Bacillota_I; class Bacilli_A; order RF39; family UBA660; genus CAOJBM01. The sequence goes on along the minus strand of CAOJRP010000036.1, from coordinate 7,539 downwards.
TATAACAGCCCATAAATTGCGAAGGTAGATATAATGAAATTATATAAATTCCGTTTTACTAAACTCAAGTTTTATTTCGTGTAAAAAATAACTTTTACATTATAAAATGAATGTGAAAGGAGAGTATTTTATGAATCAAGAAGTAATTGGAAAATTTATTGCTGATTGTCGAAAGAGAAAGAAAATTACTCAAAGTGAATTAGCTGAAAAATTAGGAATTACAGACCGAGCAATTAGTAATTGGGAAAATGGTAAAAATATGCCTGACTTATCTTTATTTAAACCTTTGTGTGAAATACTTGATATTACAATAAACGAATTATTAAGTGGAGAGAGATTGAGTAAAGAAAATTATCAGGAAAAATTAGAGGAGAATATTGTTAATACTATAGATTATTCGACAAAAAAGATAAGTAAGTATAGTGGTGCGATTTCGTTAATTGTAATTATTTTTGGTTTATTTATTTCTATATCAGCTATTATGATTTTTCCTAGTGAAAGTAGTTGGGGTTCAATTTATTCTTTATTTGGAATAATAATATTTATGTTTGGTATGGCACGAATAATAAGTGTCTCTAAATGGTATAAGAAATTTTTGTGTTTGGCAATTATTTTTGTGGTAGCTTTTGGAACTCTTTTATTTACCGACTTTGTTAATGTTAAAAATAATAAGGAAGCTCCAATGTTTAGATTAACTACAACAACTACAGGTGATGTCATTTATTATGATACTTTGTTTTATGATGTTTATCGCTGTAATTTTGATACAGAAAATGAATATTGGGCAATAGAAAAAAATGGCAAATCTTCAATTGAAAATTTAATAGACTATTGTAAATAGCATTTTAGGGCAATCATTTAAAAATAATTTATGTTAATTTTTATGTGGTTGCTAAAATTTTATCTTGACATACAAACAAATGTATTATATATTTAAATTGACAAGAAAAAGGAGGATTAGGTTGATGAATAAAATAAAAGAATATACAGAAAAAAATTTTGTAAGAGTAATAACTAAAGTAATTGTATCAGTTAAAAATAGTATAAATGAAGTTGAAGAAAGGCGTTATATAATGTTAGAATTAAATGTTGATAATCAAATAATTAATATACAAAAATAAATGATGAAGATTATATTTTTATTACTGACATGCTTAAATCTAAGGATGGTTAATTTTTTGTATCTGATTGGTTAAGAAACAGAAATATTATTGAATTTCTAGGTATTTGAGAAGAACTTCCCAATCCTAATTTTAATTATGGCGAATTCGCCACAATCAAAAGTCAAGTTGGTCTTAATGGTTATAAAATTAGTGTTAAAGAATGGGTTAGTACAAAAAGTTGTATTATATATTTGAGTTATCAAGAAAAAAGTCGATTGTTTTAGGTTAAACTTATTTTGCAATACAAATAAGAAATTTAATTTGAACAAATGGTGTAAAAAATATGGAGGATAAGAAAATGAACGAGATTATAAAAAAGGAAAAAATTGCAGTAGAAAATATGATATATGAAATAAGAGGAAAACAAGTGATACTTGATAGCGAAATATTTGCAATCAAATTTCATAGAAAGGCCGTGAGCTATGAATAATAATATAAAGACAGAAATAACAGTAAATGAACAAAAAATAAGTATTATAAGAATTGACAATAAGGAATATATTTCTCTTACTGATTTAGCAAGATATGCAAATCCAGAAGAACCTAAAATTCCTATTTATTCGTGGATGAGAAATAGTGATGTTCTTGAATATTTAGGACTATGGGAACAACTCAATAATGAATCTTTCAAAGGTCACGAATTCGAGACCTTTGAAAATGAAGCAGGAAAGAATAGTTTTTATATGTCTCCACAAAAATGGATTAAAGAAACAAATGCAATTGGAATAGTTTCAAAATCTGGCAATAACGGTGGAACTTACGCTAGAAGTGATATAGCTTTTGAATTTGCTAGTTGGTTAAGCCCAAAATTTAAATTATATGTAATACAAGAATTTCAAAGATTAAAGAAAAATGAAGCTTATCAAAATAAAGTTGATTGGCATGCAAATAGAGTTTTAGCAAAAGTAAATTATATTGTTCATACTGATGCAATTAAAAATTTTATTGTTCCTACTTTAACTGAAAAACAAAAAAAGTATGTATATGCTTCTGAAGCAGATGTCTTAAATGTTGCTTTATTTGGTATGACAGCAAAAGAATGGAGAGATAATAATCCAGAATTAAAAGATAAAGGAAATATTAGAGATTATACTGATTTACTTCATTTAGTTATATTAAATAATCTTGAAAACATAAACGCTGAGTTAATAGAAGTAAAAATACCACAAAGAGAAAGACTTGTTAGATTAAATAATATAGCAAAAAAACAGATGGATTTGTTAAAAAATAATAAGTCATTTAAAAATTTAGAATACATTGAAAATGAAATTGAAAAAAATATTGATATGTTAGAATAAATTATTGTCAATTAAATAACTCACTACTAAGTTGTTATAAACAACTTAGGTGAGTAAAACACCATTAAGTGATAAGATTACAAAATTGAAATAAGAGTGTCATTTAGTTGCTCCAAGAGCTTTAGCTTTACTTTATGGTTGTGTTAATGTAGCTAAAACTACAAATCAGGCAGTAAAAAGACATACAGAAAGATTTCCTGTAGATTTCTATTTTCAATTGGATGAAGAAGAATATTATAATATTCTAAGGTCCCAAACTGGGACCTTAGAATTAAAGCAAGGACAGTATGCTAAATACTTACATACGTATTTACGGAACAAGGAACTGCTCAACTTGCTAGTGTACTTAGAACACAAAATGTAGCAGTAATTAGTGTAGGAATAGCACGTGCTTTTGTTAAAATGAGACATTTTATTAAAGATAATAGATTAGTGCTAGAAAATGTTATAAATATTAATAATAAATTAGATAATCATGATAAGAAGACTAAAAATAAAAAATGCAACTGAAAGTTGATAGTTTTAAAATATTTAGAAGGATATAATGAAACAAGAAAAGGAGGAAAATCTAATGAAATTTGGAGATAATTTAAGAAATTTAAGAAAATCAAAAAAACTATCCCAAGAGGAATTAGCAGAAAAGGTGTATGTTTCAAGACAAAGTGTTAGCAAATGGGAGACAGGTGATGCTTATCCAGAAATGAATAATATTCTAGAACTTTGTAAAATATTTCATTGTCGTATTAATGATTTAGTAAATGATAGTATTATTGATGTTGATTCATTAGATGAAGAAGTTAAGATGAGTGTTGTAAAACTAAAGAGTGACCAACAAAGAAAAATGAAAGGGTTAAGTAAAGCGATTTCTATTATAGCTAAAATTGCTAGAATCGCATGTCTAGTTAGTATTCCAATTATAATTGCTTCAATGATAATTCTAGGAGTAGTTACTAGTAAGATTGAAGTTAAAAATAATGAACTTGTTTTTAATGGTAATGAAGTAATTAAAATAGAAGAAAAAGATGATAAAATATCTTTAACAGTTGATGATTCTACAATTACTGAATTAAATAATCAAAGTGAAATTGTGAAATTAAAAGAATTTTTAAAAAGTAATTCTAAGGTTTTGATAATTGGTTATATTGAAGTTGGTTTCTTATTTTTAATAGTTAGCTTGATTTTAGTTAGTATAATGCTTAAAGCTCTTGAAAATTTATTTAATAATATCAATCAAGGAGATACACCATTTACTTTAGAAAATGTTGGTTACATTAAGAAAATGGCTTATTTAATGATAGTTGTTACAATATTACCAAGCATCATGGGAGTAATATTTGAAGTAATCTTAAAAATGGATTTAAATGTTGGATTTGAGCTTTTTAGTTTAGTAGAAATATTATTTTTATTTAGTATTGCTTATATTTTTCAATATGGTTATGAAATTCAATTAGATTCCAAAGGAAAGATGTATGGTGAAGAAAATGAATAAAAAAGAATTTGTTAATGCTTTAGCAAAAGAACTTTCTTTAAAAGAGGATAAATGTTATCTAATAAGTGAAATCCTTGAAAATAATTTCTTTATTAGCAAGAAAAGTAAAGACAATATTATTAATGAACTTATAGAAAAGCTAGAAATTAATAGTGAAGAAGCAAATAATATTTATAATGTTGCTATTAAAATAATTAATGATGAAATAAAAAATAAGTTAAAACATCCTTTTAAAAGTAAGGATTAACTATTTTGAGCAAGTCATATGATTTGTTCTTTTTTTGTCAAAAAATACTATGCAATGTTCATAATAAGGTATGGGATTACCCTTATTATGTAGCATGAAGCATGTAGCAAAAGTTTTGTTTTTAGTTATATAAAACTCGCCTTATAAATATTCTATTTTTTATCTAGCCAATAATATGGCTGTAATTCTTCCAAAGTTTTAAAAATAATACTGTTATCTTTTGTAGAAATTGCACATTTAACATCCTTACCCCAATAATACAATCTTTCTTGACATATTCCACATGGAGATAATATTTCATAATTATCATTATCATTTTGTCTACATAAACATAATGAATGTGTAACTTTCTTATTTAATTTGTGTGCTTCGCATATCGCTCCAGTTTCTGCACATAAGTATGCACTGGAGTTTTTTTCTTCATCCCAAACTGAAATTAAAAATTCACCAGTTTCTATTCTTAATACTGCCACTCCTCCAGCTTTGTTTTTTCCATATCTTTGATTTAAAAATTGCAAAGCCCTATCAAACATTTCCTTTTCTATATTCATAATTTAGTCTCCGGTAATTATAGCATATTTAATTAGTTTTCTAAAAGAATATTCTAGTTATTTTATACCAAAATTAGTTTTTAATAATAGTAGTTAAATAGGATTACTTTATATTATAAAGTAGTAAATTTGTAGTAAAACATTCCTATAATTTTGTTGATATATTTTAAAATAAAGACTTTTTAATTAAAATATGTTTTTTATTAAAGATATTGACATCGTGTCAAAACATGTTATAATGAAATTGCAGTTGACATAGTGTCAGAGAGAGGAGACGAGAAAAATTGGATAAGAATAAAGCAGAAATTCTTTCTGCTTGTGAAAGACTTTATGAAACTCACAATTTTAAAGATATTACCATTAAGGATATCGGTGATAAAATAACACTATCAAGGCCATCTATCTATAATTACTTTGAGACAAAAGAAGAAATATTCCTTTTGATGTTTCAAAAAGAATATGAAGAGTGGACAAAGGAATTAGAAATTATTATCAATAATAATGCTAGTTTAACAAAAAAAGAATTTGCATCACTCCTTGCTCATACTTTAGAAAATAAAAAGCGACTATTAAAACTTTTATCGACTAATATGTATAGTATTGAAGAAAATAGTCGAATAGAAAATTTAGTCGAATTTAAAAAAGCCTACAAAGAGGCAGTCCATACTGTAAAATTATGTATAAATAAATTTTTTCCTTCAAAAAATGAAAACGAAGTAATGGAATTTTTATATACTTTTTTCCCGTTTATGTATGGAATTTACCCATATACGATAGTGACATATAAACAGAAAGTTGCTATGGAAAAAGCAGGTATTGATTTTAAATATTATAGTATTTATGAAATGGCCTATAATGGAATATTAAAATTATTAGGTTAAAGAAAGGAAGAAAATTTATGAAAAAAATTTTATTAGTAGTAATGTGTGGGTTATTGGTTTTAGGTTTTACTGGTTGTAAAAAAGAAGAAGTTAAACAAAGTGATAACAAACAAGAAGAAAAGAAAGAGGGTTATAATGAAGTGAGGGAAGATAGTAAAAGCTTAGTTTTATATTTCTCAGCAACGGGAACAACAGAGAATGTTGCTAAAACGATTAGTGATGCAACAGATAGTGATATTGTAGAGATTGTTCCAAAAGATAAGTATACGAGTGATGACTTAAATTATAGTAAAGATGATACAAGAGCAAATAAGGAAATGCAAGATGAAAATGCAAGACCTGAAATTGAAAATGAAATTGATATTGCTAAGTATGAAACTATTTATATTGGATATCCCATTTGGTGGGGTACAAACCCTAGAATTATTTTAACTTTGTTAGATAATGTCAATTTTGATGGCAAAAATGTCTTGCTATTCTGTACTTCAGGTAGTTCTGGAATTGAACAAAGTGTTAAAGAATTAAAAGAGTATAACTCCAAAATTAATTTCTTAGGTGGTAAAAGATTTACATCAAGTGTAACTAAAGATGAAATAAATGCTTGGGTTAAAGACTTGAAATAATTAGAATAAATTAGTTAAAGATTTATTCTTTTTTGTTTTAAGGTAAAAATGACAATATATATTTTGTATTAATGATATAATTACCTTGAGGTAAAAAGAAATTTAGAAATGAGGTATAAACAGAATTGAAAACTGATTTAAAGACAATACCCAATGTTGGTGAAAAAACAAAAGAATCCTTATTAAATATAGGAATTACTTGTGTTGAAGATTTAAAAGGAAAAAATCCTCAAGATTTATATTTAAAAGATTGCATAGCCAAAGGATTTAAGGAGGATAAATGCCAATTATACCTTTTTAGAATGGCTATATATTATGCCGAAAATGATGTTCATGAAGAAGAAAAATTAAAATGGTGGTATTGGAAAGATAAATAATATAAGGAAAAAGTGAAATGAAAAAGACATTTAAAATTAATATAAAACAATATGATTAATAAAGAACTAAATATATTTTAGTAAAAAAGATTAACACACATCATAATAATATGAACTAATTTTTATGTTTAAGATTATAAATTGACAAAGTTTTTTCCTTTTTTATAATTAGTTTATCAGCTGGAATAGTATGTAGGGTTCAGTTGATATTGATAGTGATGTTAAAGGTATAATTTAGAATCTATATAATATTTTTTTATTTTTTTTTGATATTTTAATAACAAATTGTGTAATAATGAAATCAAAGTTGAATCTTATTAAAATTTAAAATACTCTATTATATTATTTTTATATAAGAAAATAACAAATGTGCTTAACAAGTCCTATTTTTATGCTAAAAAATATGATATAAATTAATAGTAAAATTATTAATTAAAAGGAGGCATTTAATTAAATTATGAATCAAGAAAAAATGGCCAATTTTATATGTCAATTGAGAAAAGAAAAAAAATTAAGTCAAGAATCTTTAGCAAATATTCTTTTTGTAGGTAGGGAAGCTGTTAGTAAATGGGAACGAGGAGTAACATGTCCTGAACCAAATGTTTTATTACATCTTAGTGAATATTTTAATGTTAGTATAAATGAACTTCTTTATGGATAAAGGAAATCAACAAAAAACCAAAAAGAAATAAATAAAGTTTCTTTAAATTTATATAGAAAGCAAAAGAAGAATAAAAAAATTATTAAGTTTTTACTCTCTATAATTGTCTTATTTATATTCCTTTTTTTACTACTTTATTTTTTTCTAAATTATAATTCAGTTTCAGTATATGAAATAACTAAATATTCTAATGATTTGAATAACTAATAAGCTATGCTTATTAGTCTAGGGTACATTCCCCGCTGCTTG
>CAOJRP010000035.1 GCA_948442015.1 uncultured Erysipelotrichaceae bacterium | reverse complement strand
CTAAGTTTTTCAACGCTTAGTGATGATTTTTAATTAACAACTGTCAAACTAGGGTGTTGGAATAATATTCATAATGTTTCACCTAGTAATATAATAAGTAAAGAAAAAAATAATATACTTAAAAATTATGACAAATAATAAAATATTTGATAGAATAATGATAATAAAGGGGCATGTATTATGAATGACACAATAAGAGTAATTTTTAATGATAATACAACTAAAGAATATAAAAAAGGGATTAACTACTATGAAATTAGTAAAGATTTTAATAACAAAATAATTGGTGTTAAAGTTAATAATGAAATAGTAGCAATGGATAAATTAGCTAATAATAATGACAAAATAGAATTCTTTGATGCTAGTGATATTAATGGCTATAAAATGAATCAATCAGGCTTAAAATTTGTTTTAGAAGTTGCTTTAAAAGAAACGTTTGGTGCTAATTTTGAAGTGATATATGACCATTCAATTGCTAGAGGTCTTCATATGACTATTAATTCTCCTTATCCATTTAGTAAAGATGATACAAGTAAATTAAAACAAGCAATGCAAAAACTAATTGATGAAAATACAAAAATAGAGCACTTAAATGTTTCGAAAAAGGAATTGATGACTTATTATGAAAAAACAAATAATAAAGAAAAAGCGCTTAATATTCATAATGTTACTAATAACTTAGTAAGTGTCTATCGTCTAAAAAATTATATTAATTATTTTTATACAGAAATGCCTTATAGTACAGGTTCTTTAAACCTTTTTGATTTAGTTTGGTTAGAAGATAATATTTTGGTATTACTTTATCCGTCAAAAGAAGAAAACTCTAGTATTCCTTCATATGTAAGATATGATTCAGTTATCAAATGTTTTAATGAAAGAAAAAATTGGCTTCTTGCTATGGATATTCCATATTTAGCCGATTTAAATAAACAAATAACTTATAGTAATATTGAAAATATCATAAGAGCAAGTGAGATAAATTATGATAATGCCATTCATGATATAGTTGAAGATATAATTACTAAAAAAAGTAAATATGTTATGATGGCAGGGCCTTCTTCAAGTGGTAAAACGACTAGTACTAAAAAGTTAGCATTAGCACTTCGAGCACGAGGATATGAACCTTTAATATTATCTATTGATAATTATTTTGTTGAGCGGGAAGATACTCCAAAATTAGAAAATGGCGAATACGACTTTGAAAGTATTAATGCTCTAGATTTAAAACTTTTAAATGAGCATTTACAAAAGCTTAATAATAATGAAACAGTTGTCATCCCAGAATATAACTTTATCTTAGGTAAAAAAGAATATAATAATAAACCAATTAAGCTTGGTAATAAAGGTATAATTTTAATGGAAGGTTTACATTGTTTAAACGATGAAATGACTAAAGAAATTGATAACTCTTTAAAATATAAAATATATATTAGTCCCTTTATTGCTTTAAATATGGATAAACACAATTACATTTCAACCACAGATTTAAGGCTCCTTAGAAGAATTATAAGAGATAATAGAACAAGAGGAAAAGATGTTGCTTTTACAATTGGGTATTGGAATACAGTTAGAAGTGGTGAAGAAAAATATATTTACCCATTCTTAGAAAATGCTGATAAGATACTTAATACAGCTTTAGTTTATGAAATTGGTGTTTTAAAAGTCTTTGTGGAACCACTTTTATACTCAGTACCGCAAGAATCGCCATATTATGAAGAAGCAAGAAGATTAATTAATTTTCTAAAAGGTTTTTTCCCAATAGCAACAGATTTAGTTAGTAAAGATTCAATATTAAGAGAATTTATTGGTGGAAGTTCATTTGAATAGAGGAGGAAGATAAAAATGATAAAAGTTGCCATAAATGGATTTGGAAGAATAGGAAGGTTAGCTTTCCGTGAAATGATTACAGGAATCGATTTTGATATCGTTGCAATTAACGATTTAACAGATGCCGAGACATTAGCTTACTTACTTAAATATGATACAAATCATAGGACTTTTCATGAAGATAAAATAAGTTATGAAAATGATGAAATTATTATTAATGGGAAGAAAAGAATTAAAGTTTATGCTGAAAAAGACCCAAGTAACCTACCTTGGGGAGATTTAGGAATAGATGTTGTTTTAGAGTGTACGGGGAAATTTACAGATTTAGAAGGAGCTCATAAACACATCGAGGCAGGAGCTAAAAAAGTTATTATTTCTGCTCCATCAAAAAGTGATGTTAAGACAATTGTCTATAATGTTAATGAAAGTATATTAGATGGAAGTGAGGAAATAATTTCGGCTGCTTCTTGTACAACTAATTGTTTAGCACCAGTGTTAAAAGTTATTGATGATAATATTGGCATAGAACGAGGATTTATGACAACAGTTCACGCTTATACAAATGACCAAGCTACTTTAGATATTCCTCACAATAAAGGTATTATGGCCCGTCGTGGTAGAGCATGTGCTAATAATATCGTTCCAGCATCTACAGGTGCTGCCAGTGCAATAGGTAAAGTTATTCCTTCGCTAATAGGTAAGATGGATGGAAATGCTTTTCGTGTTCCTGTTAGTGACGGTTCAGTAATTGATGTTACTTTAGTCTTAAAAAGAAGTACAACAAAAGAAGAAATTAATACCCTTTTAGAAAATAACCAAAATGAAACATTAAAATTTACAATGGAACCAATTGTATCAAGTGATGTTATTGGTAGAAAAGTTGGTGCTTTAGTTGATGGTTTATCAACAACAGTTTTAAAAGATGGGGAGCAGGAACTTGTTAAAGTTGTTGCTTGGTATGACAACGAAATGGGTTACACTTCGCAAATGATGCGAACTGCAAAGTATATTGCGAATTTAAAATAATGTTTTGATTTAAATGTATAAAATAATATGATAATATCTAAATAAATATTAGGTTGTATCTATCTTAGTGTTTATTTTATTAGCTAGTAAACTATGATAAAGAATAATATGTAAATTATTACTCCTAGATTTCTATTTATTTTTTTATAAGCCTCACAATAATTTAGTCTTTGTTACGAAGACTAAATTATTGTGAGTAAAATCTCTAATGATCGCGGTGAAATAGTTAACTTTTTAAAGGAAAGTATTGTTTTATTAATTTGTCCTAGTGAAATTATAGTTCTATTATTTCTTGTATAAAAATTCATATTTTTCTTCATTTTAAAAGTTATAACTCCAAAAATATTTCATAATTTGATAATTTTCTTTTTTATTTATTTGCTAAAACTAACATTTTGTGGTACTCTAATCTTGGTGAAGTTTTATGCAAAATGCGCTAGCAATGGCTTATTTAGGTGATTCTGTATATGAATTATATATTAGAAAATACTTAATTAGTAAGGGAATTACAAAAGTCAATGACTTGCAAAAAGAAAGTTTAAAGTATGTTAGTGCTGTTAGTCAAAGAAAACATTTAGAACGACTTGTAAATAATGATAAATTAACAAAAGAAGAACTGGATTTATATAAATGGGGTCGAAATGCTCATGGCGGTAAAGCTAAAAATGCTGATATTGTAACATATCGAATGGCAACAGGTTTAGAAACTTTATTGGGCGTTTTATATCAGGAAGGAAAAATTGGTAGGGTTAGTGAGATAATAAATTTTATAGTAGGAGAATAAGATGAAAGTATTTGGAAGAAATGTTTTTAATGAGTATAAAAATAATTATAAAGATATAAGAAAAATATATTTAAGTAAAGGTTTTAGTGATAAAGATATTCTTAATTTTATTAAAGAAAAACACTTAAAGTATGATGTTTTTGATAACAAAGTATTAGATGTTATGGTGGAAGGTAATCATCAAGGAATAGTTATGGAAATTGATGATTATGAGTATTCTAGCTTAAGTGATATTAAAAAAGATGAAAACTTGATTGTTATTTTAGACCATTTAGAAGACCCACATAATTTTGGAGCGATAATAAGGACTTGTGAAACTGCAGGAGTTAAAACAATTATTATTCCTAAAGATAGAAGTGTTAGTATTAATAGTACTGTAATGAAAACTAGTGTAGGTGCCCTAAAATATGTCAAAGTTATAAGAGTAAATAACATAGTAAATACAATTAATACTTTAAAAAAAGATGGTTACTTTATCTATGCTGCAGATATGGACGGAGTTAATTATAAGGATTTTTCTTTTGCTTCAAAAACAGTTTTAGTAATAGGAAATGAAGGGAAAGGTATTTCTAAATTAGTAAGAGACAACTCTGATGAAATAGTTAGTATTCCGTTATATGGCAATATTAATAGTTTAAATGCATCAGTTGCTTGTGCTATACTAATTTATGGAGTAGTAAATTATAAAAATGGAATATAGTGATACACAATTATTAGAATTAATATGTGAATCTAGTGAAGAAGCAAAAGATGAAATTTATGAAAAATATAAATATATAATAGAGATTTATATAAAAAAATATTATAAAATTAGTAAAATTTTAAAAATGGATAAAAGTGACTTACATCAAGAAGCTTTAGTTGGTTTTGCTGACGCAATAAAATGTTATCGAGACGAAAAAGAAGCAAGTTTAGGAACATTTATTTCTCTTTGTGTAGAAAGAAGATTGCAAACAGCTTTATTAAAAGCTAACCGAATAAAAAGTCAAATGTTTAATGATGCTATATCTTTAGATTATATTTATAGTAATACAACAACATTAAAAGATGTTTTAAGTGATAATAACGAAAATAATCCTTTAGAAAAAATGACAAGAAACGAATCATTTCAAGAATTGTTAAAGGAAATAAAAAAAATTTTAAGTGATAAAGAGTATGAAGTTTTTCATTTAAAAATTAGTGGTTTAAGTAATAAAGAAATTGCTCTTTTAGTAAATAAAAATATTAAACAAGTTGATAATACAATGACTAGAATAAAAAATAAAATAAGAAAAATTTTAGATCAAAGAAAATACTAGAAGAAAAACTAGTATTTTTAATATAGTAAAGATAGGAATAGAAGAAGACTATGCTCACTTCGGAGGTAAAATTAATACCAAAATTAATTCTCACAATAACAATAAAATAATAAAAGCAATAATAGCAAGAGTAGGAGCTCTCGAATGAAAAAGAAATAACATATGAAACTAGGATATTTCTAGAAGAAATAATGAAAATGAAGAACAAATCAACAAAACTCGTTTAGATTAAAAGATTAGCTGAAATTATTTAAGTAAGAGCAAATTAATATCTTGTACGCTTGCATCGATGTAGTTTATTGAAAGAAAAATAGAAAATAATTTAGCAAAAAAAGCTGGACTTGAAGTTATGAACGAACAACTAGAGTATGCTTTAGGTATGGATAGTCTAGATAGTGAAAACAAAATTGATAATGAAGAAGCAAAAGGGAGAACAAGATAATGAATATAGATATTAAAGATGTTCTTACATTAGATGATGACCATAAATATGTTGTAGTTAGTAAAGTAGCTTATCAAGATGAAATATATTTTTATCTTGTTGATACTAGTATTAGTGATGAAAGTATTAAAGAAGGAAATGAAATTCAAAAAATTTTAAGATTAAACAAAGAAAATGGTAAATTTATTGAATTTAACGATGAGAACTTAATTAAAGAACTTATACCTTTATTCTTTAAAGAAACTATGAAATTTATGGAAGAAGAAAAAAGTACAAATAATGGATAGGTAAACTACTCATTATTTTTTTGCTATTAAAATTTATTTAATTAGTTTATAATATTAGATATGGTGATAATATGAAAAAGACATTAAGAGATATAGATTTAAAAAATAAAAAAGTACTATTAAGATGTGATTATAATGTGCCGATTGAAAATGGTATTATATTAGATGATACTAAGATTTTGTCTTCCCTAGATACAATAGAATATTTATTAAATCAAAATTGTTCTATTATAATCTTATCTCATTTAGGTAAAGTAAAAAGTGAAGAAGATAAAATTAAATATACTTTAGAACCAGTAGCTAAGAGATTAAAAGAACTATTAAATACAAAAGTGACTTTCTCTAAGCAATGTGTAAGTACTGCTGTAGAAGAAGCAGTAGCAAAAATGAACCCAGGAGACATAATTTTACTTGAAAATACAAGACATCAAGATTATCCTGAAAGGCAAGAAAGCGATAATGACATAAGACTTGCTAATTACTTTGCAGGGTTAGCTGATGTCTTTGTTATGGATGCTTTTGGGTCTGCTCATCGAAGACATGCCTCAACTTATGGTGTAGCAAAACTCCTACCTAATTGCATTGGTCTTTTAGTAGAACAAGAAATTAATGCTTTAAATAAATATGTTATGGAACCTAAGCGACCATTTACTGTCTTAATGGGAGGAGCCAAAGTAGATGATAAATTACCAATAATTGAAAAATTAATTCCAAATTGCGATTATCTTCTTTTGACTGGAGCTTTAGCTAATACATGTTTGCAAATACTTGGATTTAATATTGGAACTTCTATGGTAACAAAAGAACCCCATTTAATAGAACAAATGAAAAAAATATTAGTTGCTAATAAAGAAAAAATAATGCTTCCACTAGATGTTATAGTTGGAAGAAAATATAATAATGATTATCTAAAACATCTTAATTTAATTGATATATCTGATGATGATATTATATTAGATATTGGAATGAAAACTGTAGAAAAATATAATAGTGCTATCTCCTCATCTAAAACAATATTTATCAATGGTACAGCAGGAAAATACGAAGATGATAGGTTTGCTACTGGCACAAGAGAATTACTTTTAAAAGTAGCTAATACTGATGCTATTACGATTATAGGTGGTGGAGATAGTGTCTCAGCTGTTAATAAATTTGGTTTAAAAAATGAATTTACGTATCTTTCAACTGGTGGTGGAGCGACGCTTGAATATATCAAAGATGGGAAATTAGATGCCCTTGATGCTATAGAAGAGGAAAGTAGTTATGAAGTACTTGATGTGTAATTTAAAATCCAATATGACCCTTGAAGAAATAATTGCTTATGAACATGATTTAAGAAATTTTTCTAAAAAAGATGTTAATTTAGTTATTTATCCTTCTAGTCCATATCTCGTATTCTTTCGTAATAATAAATACAATCTAGGTAGTCAAGATGTTTCTTCTTATGAAGGCGGTGCTTATACAGGAGAAGTAAATGCAACTCAGCTAAAAAGTTTAGGTGTTAAATACTCTTTGATTGGCCATAGTGAAAGAAGAATTTATTTTAATGAAGATAATAAAATAATTATTCAAAAAATCAAGAGAATTATAGCTAATAACATCAAACCAGTCTATATAATTGGGGAAACAAAAGAAGAAAAATTACGAGGTAAAACCATGAGTGTATTAAACTCTCAAATAACAAAAGTTTTTAATCATTTTACGAAAGAAGAATTAGAAAATTTCATTATCGCTTATGAACCAGTATGGGCAGTAAATAAAAGTGATAGTATTACAAAAGATGAATTAATTGAAATAATTTTATATATAAAAAAAATAATGCAAAAGTATACCGATAAAGAATTATCTATTATCTATGGCGGAGGAGTTAATAAAGAAAATATTTTGGATTTTTATCCATATATAGATGGTTATTTAATCTCTTCATCTGCCCAAAATACGAAGGATTTAGAGGAAATATACAATAAAATTATAAATTTTGACAAAAATTGACATATGAAGACAAGATATTTTATGGTATTTTGTCTTTTTATATTTTATAATCTTTTTAGGCAGTAATAGAAGGGACAAAAATTATGAACTGTAAAGTTAAAGCATTAATGATAATTAATGACGAAGTGCAGTACGAGTTGTTCAAGAATTACTTTAAAGAATCGGAAAAAGTTGTAGCAGATATTAGAAAGTTTGATGGGGAAACAGCATATCAATACATTCTAGAAGAAGGAGCAAATTACAATATTATCATCTTAGACATAGGCCTTCCTAAACGTGATGGACTTTCCATTATTAACGACCTTTATAAAAAGGATATCAAAAATAAATACATTTTAATTAGTGAATATAATACTACTTGTTTGAAGAAAATAACTAACATAATTCCAACTATAGAAGCAGTGTTTATAAGTCCTAAATATTTAAAAGATATTGAAACAGTTATCATTAATTCTGCTTCCCAAGAACAAGTTATTGAAACACCAGATGAAATTGAAATTAAAACAATTATTAGCAAGCAATTACATAAACTTGGAATGCCTGCTCATATTAAAGGTTATCAATATATAAGAGAAGGTATATTTCAAATGTTTACTAATGGAACAAAAGTAAATAAAATAACAAAAGATTTATATCCACTAATTGCAGGTATGTATGATACTACTCCATCAAGAGTTGAAAGGGCTATAAGGCATTCAATTGAAGTAAGTTGGAGTAGAGGAGACTATGAAGTAATGGAATCTATTTTTGGAAATAGTGTTGATTTTGAACGTTCAAAACCTACAAATTCCGAATTTATATCTTCTGTAGCTGATGCGATTCTTTTAGAAACAAAACTTAAGTGCTCTAAGCAGGTAAATTACAATTAACTTTTGTCATTTAGCTGTTTTTTTGTTATTATTAAATAGGGTGAGAACATGAAAAAAGTAATTACTGTTATCCTAGATGGTGTTGGTATGAGAGATGAAGTACATGGCAATGCTGTTAAACAAGCTAGTATGAGTAATTTTATAAAACTATGGAATAAATATCCGCATTCTTTGTTAAAAGCCTCAGAGTCATCAGTTGGTCTTCTAAAAGGGCAGTTTGGTAATTCCGAAGTAGGACACTTAACGATTGGTGCTGGAAGAATGACGAAACAAAAAGTGACAATTATAGAAGAACTATTTCAAGATAATAGATTAAAAAATAATATTGTCTATAATGAAATGATTAATTATGTTAAAAATAATTCTAAACATCTACATTTAATGATGTTAACTTCTGATGGTGGAGTCCACTCAAGATTAAAATTTTTACTTGATATGTTAGAGCAACTTAAATCTGATGGGGTTACTAATGTTTTAATTCATGTCATAACTGATGGACGAGATACAAAAGAAAAAGTAGCTTATGAATATATTAGGCAAGTCGAAGAAAAGATTAAAGAGTTAGGAATCGGTAGAATTGTCTCAATGTGTGGTAGATACTATGCTATGGATAGAGATAAAAATTATCAAAGAACGAAATTATATTATGATTTAGTAACAAGAAATAGTGGCAATTATTCGAATAATATTCAAGTAGCATTACAAGCTTGTTATGAGAAAAATATTACTGATGAGTTTATTCCTCCTTTTGCTTTTGAAAGAGGAACTGTTATACGTGATGGAGATGCTTTATTATGGTTAAACTATCGTACTGATAGAGCTAAGCAAATATTAAAAGCGTTAAAAGACTCTAGTTTTAAAGAATTTGAAACTCTTAATATGAATAATTTAAGACTTTATACTTTATATAAAGTTGATGAAAAAAGTGAAGGATTAGAAGAAAAAAATATGCTTGAAGATTTAGTTGTTACGAATCCTTTAGGAGAATATATTTCTAAACTTGGTCTTACCCAAGCAAGAATTGCTGAAACGGAGAAGTATGCCCACGTTACATATTTCTTTGATGGTGGTAGGGAATTAGATCTTGAAGGGTGTGACAGATTTTTAGTTCCGTCTCCAAAAGTTGCTACTTATGATTTAAAGCCTGAGATGAGTGCAGTGGATATTACAAAGCAAGCTATTAAATGTATGGAAAAAGATTATGACTTTATCTTAATTAATTATGCTAATGGCGATATGGTAGGACATACAGGAAACTTAAAGGCTACGATTAAAGCTTTAGAGGCGGTTGATATTTGTTTAGGTAAGTTGTATGAAAAAGCTGAAGAAAATTTCTATGATATGGTTATCTTAGCTGACCATGGTAATGCTGATATTATGTTAGATGAAAACGATGAACCAGTAACTACTCATACATTAAGCCAAGTGCCTTTTATTATAACAGATACAAAGCTAGAACTTGCCAATGGCGACTTAACAATGGTTGCTCCAACTATACTTAAATATATGGATATAGCTCTTCCAAAAGAGATGAAAGAAACTGAGGATTTGTTTACGGAAGAAGATTGACATAGTGAATTTATTAATATATAATAACAATCAATTTTGAAGGGAAAATTGGTATGGTAAAAGAAGATAGTTCATATTTAAGAAAAATGAAAAATTATAGAAAAGAAGCATTAAGTTGTTCAAAAAATGTTGAAGAAGTGTTTAAAAATTTTTTTGATAAATGTATAGAAACAGAATCGGTACAAGGCAAAGATAATTATAAAATTCGTAATATTGTAGATTTGTCAGAAGCAACAATGAATTTAGCATTAAATACTTTTGCTGAAGATATTGATAATGAAGGATTACAATATATTAAACTAATAATGTCTGAATTAGAAAAAATATACACAGAGATTATTAAAGCAAATTCTCATGACAAAAATGCTGATTGTTCTTATAAAATATCATTAATAAATCATATATTTAAAAAAAATAGGTTATGCCCAAAAAAAGTATTTAAAAGTTATAGAAATTTATATTTAGTTATATGCTTATCTAGCGAACATTACGATAAATTATTAACAAAATGTACTAGATTAAGTTCTCCTTGGTGGCCCTTTTGGGATTACGTTGAAAAAAATAAAATGAGTGAAGAAGAAAAATTAAAACTGCTATTAGATTTAGTAAATGGTGCTTTAAAATTTCAGCCAGTTTATGAAGTTAAAGCAGTAGGATATGCTGTTAAACCATTTAATTTTAGTGAAAAGATAATAACTGAAACAAAAACAAATTATGATGAAGAATTTTTATTTCCTCAAACCGATACTATATTTGAAATTGAGGGAGAAGGAACTAATCAAAAGTTAGTTAAAAAACCTAATGTTAAGGAAGATTTAGAAGGTAGATATTATATACCTCAAGATACATTTTTTTAAATAGCATAAGGATTTGCTATTTTTCTTTTGTAGTTACATTCTATTTAAGATATAATTTAATTAAAGAAAGTTTAGTGGGGAGTTTTATAAATGAATGAATTAGATATTGGCAATTTAATAAAAAATGCTCGAACACAAAAAGGTTTAAGCCAGCAAGAGTTAGCTGATAACTTAAATGTAACAAGACAAGCTGTTAGTAATTGGGAAAATAGTATCTCTTATCCTGACCAATCCATAATAGTTAAACTATGTAAGTTATTAGATATTGAAATAAAAAATATTTATGGAGATAAAATTACTAAAGATTATAGTAAATTACTAAAAAAAGAGAAAAATAAATTTAGATTAACTTTATTACTTAGTATAGTAATACTTATTTTTACTTGTTTATTTACTTTTTCATTTATTCAAAATAGAGATACTTCTTTTTATACTATTAATATAGATGTCGAATATTTTAATTTAGATAATTCTTATTATATTTGTACAAAGCAAAAGAACTATTTTAATTTTGAGATAACTAGTCCTATTTTTAATCTTATAAATAGTAATATAAAAATATATTATTTAGAAAACGATGAGCAAGAAATAATTTATAATGATAATTATAAGGAAAATTTAATAATAGAATTAGAACAAGAAAATATAAATATTGATAATATGTTTATGGAAATTAATTATAATTTCCGAAATATTAACTATACAGAAAAATTAAAATTAAATTTTTTAGAACGTTTTAATTCAAAGGGTTTTATTGAAATAGAAAACGAAAAAGAAGAAGAAAATATTTATAAATTAGATAGAAAAAGATTAGTTGATACAGGATATGTTTATAATCATGTAACTAACCTATTTGAAAAAGAAGATAAAGACTATAGTTATACTTATAATATTGATGAAAATATTTTTCGTGTATCTGGTGGAATGAATAAAGAAGTTTTTAACATTGAAAAGAATTATGCTAATAATAGCATTACAATTGGATTTGAGTATCAAAAAGGAAAGTTTGTGACAATTTATTTAAAAGATTCTTTAGTGAAGTTTAATAATGATGAAGAATTTGAGTATGAAAACTATTTAGAAATATTAAACAAAGAACTAGCAAAGTTAGAAAGCAATTAAATAATTGCGAACGCAATCGAACTTTGCTTTTCTTTTTCTCTTCTTTTTTGTAAACTAAAAACAGAAAGACTCTTATAATAAAAACTAGATAAGAAATATTCTACAAATTTTGATAGA
>CAOJRP010000034.1 GCA_948442015.1 uncultured Erysipelotrichaceae bacterium | reverse complement strand
CTCCAACTAGTACAAGTTATACACCACCAGGAGAATTAACAGGGTGTATGAATGACGCCAATTGTACTCAAAATACACTAAATCCAAGTGAATTAAATTTATGGCGAGTAATAAAGAAAAATGACGATGGAACAATAGAAATGGTATCAGAATATGTATCAAGTAAAACAGTATCTTTTTATGGGAAAACAGGATTTATTAATTTAGTTGGAGGTTTAAATACGATTGCAGCGCAATATACAAATTCTAAATATGTTCAAAATACAAGACACATTGGATATAGCAATCAAACAGAAAATTTAACAGATACAAGTAAACTAGACCAGACAACAGCCCCATGGAATAGTAGAACTTCAGATCCAGAAATATGGATTGGATGTGATCGAGATAGTTATTTATGTGGAAAAGATGAAGATAAAGGAGCAGGAGATATTGGGTATGAAACGGATTATAATTTAATAAATACAGTTTTAGGAACAATGGTTGGAAAAAGTCCAAATGGGGAGGCACTCTTATATTGGTTGGCATCACGAGAATTTGCCATAGAAGGTGCTGATATTAATATGAATTTTTATTTTTGCGGTCGAGGAGTTACAGAGGAAGGTTCTATACGACCATGGTCAAATGGATTGATCGGTTGGAGGAATAAGTCAGAGTCTAAGTGGACTCATGGGAGAAGTATTCGTCCTATCTTAACTATAAAATCCAATGTTTTACTAGTTTCTGGTGATGGTAAATCGATAGATACAGCCTACGTATTTGAATAATATAAAACTATCGTAGATAAGAAGACGCATGAAAACGTAAAAACAGAATAGTTATCATAAGAAAACATGTTATCAAAAATAATGTGAACTTTATTGTTAGAATGTTTATCATTAAAGAAGACTTTACCATCAAAATGCTTGTTATTGAAAAATCGATTAATACGTTAGCGACTAGTCATATTGAACCTATTTCAATTCATCATTAAGAGATTTAGAGATATAAGAAGAAGCACAAGATTCAGAAGAAATCATACCAAATAATAAAAAAGGTAAAAAATTAGTCCCTAGTTTTCTAATGTTTGGAACAGATTTCTAAAAAAGCTTTAAACCTCCTTGTAATATCAGACTGAATATTATAAAATTTAAACATAAAACAACTTCCTTTACTATAGTTATCTAAAATAATAGTAACAAAGAGAAGTTGTTTTATCAATTTTAAGAGGAGATAGGTGTACACTAGTATTATATATCTATTTTTTATTTTTCGAAAAATTATCCGTAGGTGATGATAGGAACTATAAGAAAAATAAACGATTATAAACTTTCTTGTTATGCGTGTTATTTTATTGCTAATGATGATAGTCAAAAGAAAGTTATAGCTCTAGTCCAAACTTACTTTGCTGCTCAAACAAGAAATTAGGAACTTAAGAAGTTAGAATATAGTAAATTATCAGAAGATGAAAAAAGATTTTATCAGAGAAATTTAACAAGAAAAGGCAATTATTCTTTAAATCAAATAGCTAAAAATGTGGGAGTAAACTTTGATAAGTTCAATAACACTAGATATAAAGGACTATATAACGGAGATTGCTGATTTAATAAAATCTAATACTAGGTCAAATAAAAATAAGTGACTAGAAAATTTATAAAGCTATTGCAAAAATGGCTTTTTTGTATGCAATAATTAAATTTTTGCAAAAAAAGTTCAAAAAATATTAAAAAAAGTAAAAAAATTTAAAAAATAAAGAGGAATTTTAACATTGATAGTGTAATAGTAAGGGTGAAGGGAGGAAAACAAGAGATGAAAAAAGAGTATGTCATCAAACAACGAGATGCAAGAGATTGTGGTGCATGCTGTTTGTTATCAATTATTAAATACTATGGTGGCTATATACCTATTGAAAAAATTAGACTTGATACACATACAACTATAGAAGGAACAACAGCCTTAAATATTATTAAAGCTAGTAATATGTATGGCTTAGATGGAAAAGGAATTAAGACTAATTATAATGAATTATTAAATAGTGCTCAAATCCTACCAATAATTGCGCATTTAAAAATGAAAAATAATATGTTCCACTTTGTCGTTATTTATAAAATTGATAAAAATAGAGTCACTATAATGGATCCAGCCAAGGGTTATGTTAAGTTTTCTAAAAAAGAAATTAATGAGTTATGGACTGGAATTTGTATAATTCTTAAACCCAGAACTAAGATTCTAAAAATGCATCAAGATAAATCGGTTTTAGTAGTTTTTTTAAAAGCTATATTCCAAGATAAAAAAATATTAAATAAAATAATAGCATTTAGTATTTGTTCCTTATTTCTTAATATAATTCTTTCGTTTTATTTAAAGATTTCGATTGACTTATTAGAATACAACTCTGTTACATTTATGCTTTCGATATTATTAACTTATCTAATTATGACAATTTTAAAAGTATTTTTAGATCGTGAAAAGTCAAAGTATGAAATATATTTAAATAAAAATCTTGATGGGCGTATGATTATACCTTTTATTAATCACTTGTTTTATCTACCTTCAAATATCATTAAGAATAGAAGTGAAGGAGAAATAATGACAAGAGTAAATGATTATTCCTCGATTAAAGAAATGTTTACTAGTTTATTATTATCATTTTTACTTGACGCATTACTTGCTCTTTCAACAGTTTTTATTCTCTATATTATTAGTAAAAAACTATTTTTGATACTTTGTTTAATAGTTTTGCTATATCTACTAGTTAGTTTGATTTATAGCCCAATAATTTATAGAAAACTTAATGATAATATTGAGCTTGAGACAGATTTTAACTCTAAATTAGTTGAAAATATTGGTAATATTGAGTCAATAAAGAATCTAAATATTGTTGAAACTATCTGCTCCAAGTTAGAATTTGCTAATATTGCATTTATTAAAGATACTTATAACTTTAATAATCTAGTTAATAACGAAAGAAGTATTCTAAATTTTATCAATGAAGTTGGGTTGACTCTAATAAATTGTTTAGGAATTTATTTGATACTTAAAAATCAATTAACATTAATAAATTTAGTTACTTTTAATTCATTAGTAAGTTATTTTCTTACTCCAGTAAAAGAACTTGCCGATATTATTCCAAAATATAATATTCTTAAAGTATCTTTTTCCAAAATTAATGAATTTATTGATTTAAAAGAAGAAAAACTTTCTCCTCAAACTCTTTTAATAGATGGGGATATTGATATTCAAAATTTATCTTACTCTTACAATGGATATCAAGAAGTTATCAAAGATTTTTCTTCTAAAATTGTAAAAGGTACTAAAGTATATATTGACGGAAAAAGTGGTGTTGGAAAAAGTACTATTTGTAAACTCTTAATGAAATATGATGAAGACTTTAAAGGTAAAATTTTAATAGATGGTGTAAATATTAAAGATATTGATACTAGTTCGATAAGAAATAGTATTACATATGTTTCTCAAGATGAAAAATTATTTACTGATACAATAATTAATAATTTAACTTTATCTAAAGAAATAAGTGAACAAGATTTAAAAGAAGTTATAACAACATGTTCTTTAGAAAGTATTTTAGAAAAGAAACCTTTAAGGCTTGATACAATGTTAGTTGATGGTGGAGCAAATTTATCTGGCGGAGAAAAGCAAAGATTAATACTAGCAAGAGCTTTACTTCAAAAGAAAAATATTTTAATTTTAGATGAAGTTTTAAG
Source organism: uncultured Erysipelotrichaceae bacterium (assembly GCA_948442015.1). Classification (GTDB taxonomy): domain Bacteria; phylum Bacillota_I; class Bacilli_A; order RF39; family UBA660; genus CAOJBM01. Next base: position 8,556 of record CAOJRP010000034.1, on the reverse strand, counting down.
CGAAGTTAGTGAAGAACTAGAAAAAACGATTATTTCTAATTTGAAAAAGAAATATCAAGAAAAGACAATTATTTATATATCTCACAGAAAGCTTGAAAATTGCTTTGATGTAAAGATAACTTTAGGAAGTGATAAGGTTTGAAACATATTAATATATTATTCCCATTTAATGAAAAAATTAAAGTTAATAAATTAATTTTTTTGATAACCATTCTTTTAATTTTATTATTCATGAAACTTTTACCCCTTACCTTACAAAATTTTGAATATATGTATGTTATACCAGAAGAATTTCCTGATAAAACTGTTTTATCATCGATCTTACCATTAGAACAAACAGAAAAAATTTCTAAAATAGAAAAAATTGTTTGTGAAGATAAATCTTATAATTTGCAAGATATAAAAATTACTCCTTTTATAGATGAATCGATGGGTCAAGGATATAATAATATTGAGCTAGAGATTGAAAAAAATGATTGTTTTAAAACTTCAGTTATGCAAAAAGTTAAAGTGTTAAAAGAAAAACAAAGTATCAAAGAAAGAATAAAAAGGATTTTAAGTTAGAATTAGAAAGGGTGTTTAGATGAAAAGTTTAAATAACGAAGAATTAGTTAACACTACAGGTGGCAGTTTAAAGACATTTGCTTTAGTTGCTGCTGGAATAATTGTATTTACTATTGGTGTAATTGATGGTTATTTAAGACCTAAAAAATGTCGATAAGAAGGGAGGAATTTAGCATGACATTAAACAATAAAGAATTAGTTAATGTTACAGGTGGAGCAATATCTGCAGCGTTAATCAATTCCATAATCAATGGCTTTAATAAACTACTTGATTTTGGTAGAACTGTTGGAACTGCAATAAGACGTGGTAGATCTGGCCAAGCTTGTAGAATTTAAGCTAGAAAAGAGGTACAAACCTCTTTTTTTTTACTTTATTTTAAGTTATAATATTTAAATAATAGGAGTTGATACTATGAGAACTAAAAATGGCTTTTTTGCAACATCAATAATCTATTCTTTTTTCTTAGTTTTTGCTCTTATATCGGCAATTTTGCTTTCTAATTACGCACATAATAGATTTTTAGTAAGAGATTTTAATGCGGAAATAAAAAATGATTTAAATGCAAGAGGGAATAATAAATTAGCTAATTTAAAAAATTTATTACAAGATTCAGATTTTGAATCAGGAACAGATACTTATTTTAAAACAACGGGAAGTGCCTCAAAAGTTATAAATCAACATTATAATGGCTCTTTTAGTATAAAGCTTGATAATGGAGCAGGTAGTATTACAGAAAGATTAGATCAAGAATATTTTAAAAAATTAAAATATAATGGTCTTCAAAATGGTCATATTTATTATTTACAAAGAAGATATTATACATTTGGTCAGACAGTAAATTTCAGTAATGCTAATACATATTTAAAAGGAACTAATGATAATGGAACAACAAATGTGTATGCCTTTAAAACATTAGATTATAATAATGTAGATAATCCCACACTTTTAACAGAACAGTCTTTATTTAGTAATTTAAATACTATTTCGTTAAATGGAACATTTAACTGGGGTGTCTTAGGATCCATTGTTAAAGTAAATAGTACTGCTAAAACTTGGGATTTTGTCATGGAATACAATTATAGTGGTAATATTCCGATTTATTTTGATAGCTTTATTTTAATAGATTTAACAAAAGCTTATGGAAATGATATAAATACTTATCCAAGTATTGCTTGGTTAAATAGAAGTATTAGTATTGTTTCATTTATTGATAATAAATATATTATTAATAAAAGTGATTCACGAAACGATAATAATGTAAAAACGTATTATAGTTCTTTATAGAAAATATTTGTATTTTTCTTGGTTATGCTTTATAATACAAACTTATAAGAGGTGGAATTATGCAATTAAATAGAGAAGATAAAACGATTTTAAGAAAAAAGATTGTAGAAAAACTAACTAAATGTGATTTAGATTATGGTGTTAAAATTCCTTTAGATAAGGAGTTACTAGAAGAATTAATGTTTGAAAAAAGAATGATAACTTTAGATAGTTCTTATAGCGATAATAAAGGTAAAAAAGTTTTAGAAAAGAAAATCATATGGGAGGAAGGTCGTTTAGATAATATAGATTTAAGTGAGGTTTCTTTTGAAGATGTTGTTTGGGATAATAAAAGTGACACTAACATTGATTTAAGAGGAACTAATGCTCAAATAGATTTTTCTAAGTCTTTTGATGTTAAATGGGGGCAACCTTTAAGGATAAAGAATTTTTATTTTGAAGATACAGATTTATCTAACAATTTTATTAATTATGATTGTCTTATTCATCATTGTGCATTTGATGATACAGGAATAAAGTTTAGTTTAAGAGATGATTGCAGAATCTCTATTAATTATAGTTCTTTAACTGGTGTTGATTTATCGCATACAGAAGTTGGTGAAGAAATTTTTGATGAAAATTCTAACATTCATTTTATTGGTAATAGTATTTTGTCTAGAACGGGTTTAAGAATAAAAACAACACCTTTATTAAATGAAATAGGAGATTTATCTGAAATATATTCTTTAGGTTATACTGTTAAAGATGAAAATGAGATTTCGGCTTATATACAGAGAAGATTTGAAGATTGTAAAAGACAAAGAGAATTACGTGCTTATTTAGGAAAACAAATAGAAGAAGGACGCCTTGAAGGCTGTTATGTTAATGGGATAAAAATTCTTAGTTCTACCGAAAAAGATAATATAAAAAGAGAACAACAAGAAGAATATAATAGATTTAGATTGGAACTTACAAAAAAAGTATTAGAGGATATTGATAAGCAAATAGAAACTATGTAAGAAGTATAAGAAATTATGCTTTTTTCTTTGTAAATCTTTACTTGTCAAACTGCTTACCCAGTGCTATAATTACTAGTAGTAATGAAGGGAGGGATATAAAATGACAAAAGTAGTTGTAACTAATGGAAATGTCGATGGTGCTTTAAGAAAGTTTAAAGTAAAAGTTGCAAGAAGTGGTGTCCCTTCAGAATTAAAAAAGAGAAAACACTATGAAAAACCAGGGGTAAAAAGAAGAGAAGCAAAAAAAGAAATGATTAGAAATTCTAAGAAACGTCATAGAGATTAATAGGGTGATAAAATGAATTTAGTTGAACAAGTTAATTCTGATGTAGTAACAGCAATGAAAAACAAGGATAAGATTAGTTTAGATACCCTTCGTATGCTAAAAAGTGCTTTGCAAATGGAGAAAATTTCTAAGAAACATGATTTATCAGATGAAGAAGCAATTCTTGTAATAAAAAAACAAGTTAAAACAAGAAAAGAAAGTATCGAAGAGTATAAAAGTTATGGCAAAGATGATTTAGTAGAAAACTTAAATAAAGAAATTGCTGTTTTAAGTGTTTACTTACCAGAAGAGTTAACCGAAGATGAAATAAATAAGGAATTAGATATAATATTTGCTGAATTAAAGCCTGAGTCTTTAAAAGATTTAGGATTAGTTATGAAGTCTGCTAGTGCTAAATTAGGGGCGAAAGCAGATATGAAAACTGTAAGTAGAATGATAAAAGAAAGATTAAGCTGAGACTTAATTTTTTTGTTTTAATAAGCCTTATCTACGAATATACTTATATAGGTGATATATTTTGTTTGATAATATTAATAGAATCTTAAAGAAAGAAAATAATTTTACCATTAATATTTTTGAAAAAGGTTTATATGTCTATAACTACAAAAAAATATTTATTTTAGATGAAAACGAAGTTGAGTTATCGCTTACAGATAAAATTATAAATATTAAAGGAACTAATTTCAAAATAAAAAAAATGCTTAAAGAAGAAATCTTAATTAGTGGTAAAGTTAATAGTGTAACTTTAAAAGAATATGAATGATTCCTTAAGAGAAGTATATACCCATTTTGTTAAAGTAGCGATTAAAACAAACAACAATATATCTCTAATCCAAAGTTTGAATAGAATGAATATCAATATTTATGAGATTGATTATGAAAAAACAAAAATTCTATTAAAAATAACTTATGCTGATTATAAAAAAATAAAAAAGTATTACAAATGTAATATAATTAAACATTACAATATTTATGGTTACAAAGATAAATTTAAAAGAATGAAAATTTATTATTTAGCCATTATTATTTTTATTACCCTTACTTTTCTTTTATCAAGAATTATTTTGGAAGTAAAAGTAATTCATACTAATCCCTTAATAAGAGAATTAATCCTTCGTGATTTAAAAGATTATAATATCAAAAAATACACAATAAAAAAGGATTTTAGTTCTTTAGAAAAAATTAAAAATGAGATAGTAGCTAATAACAAAGACCAAATAGAGTGGTTAAGTATTGAAAACGTTGGGATGAAATACATTATTCGAGTTGAAGAGCGAATTATTAATGAGAAAGAGGAAAATAACAAATATTGTAACTTAGTAGCCACAAAAGATGGTTTAGTAAAAAGTTTTAATATTAGTAGGGGAGATGCTTTAATCTCAAATAATCAAAATGTTAAAAAAGGTGATATTTTAGTTACGGGAGCAATTAAATTTAATGAAGAAGTAAAAAATAATGTTTGTGCTGAAGGTGAAGTACTTGCCAATACTTGGTATACTGTTAATATTAAGGTTCCTTCTACTTATAAAGAAAATATTAAAACTGGTGCTAAAAGATTTAATATGTCTTTTAAAAGTAAAGATGATAAATATCTTATCTTTAAACCAAGACTATCTAATTATGTTAGTGAAGAGAAAAAAATATTAAGTATTTTAGGTAATTCCCTATATTTTACAACGGATTATGAAGTAAAAACAGAAACAAAAGAATACACGGAAGATGAGTTAAATAAGTTAATTGAAGATGAAGTAAATAATAAAATGAAAACGTTATTAAAAAGTAATTATGAAATAGTGACAAAAAAAGTTTTGAAAAAGAGTCAAAATAATAGTATTATAGATATAGATGTGTTTGTCGTTGCTCTTGAAAACATTGCTGAAACAAAAGAGTACACTATTGAACAAATCGAAGAAACAAAAGAAGAATAAATAGAGTAAGAAGGTTTTAAAAAATGATAGTAAAAGCGATAACTAATGTTTTGTATGATTCGTGGCCAATGTTAACTATTTTTGTAGTAGTTTTAGCAAGTGTTAGAATATTACATTTAATTGATAATCACGAGAAGATAGTTTTCTATGAAGAGTTTTTAAATCTTTTGTTTTTAGTCTATGCCTTGATTTTATATCGCTTGCTAACTAATACTGAAGGTGCATCGTCAGGTATTAATTTAATGCCTTTTAGAGAAATTTTAAGATATAACTTGCAATCAGAATTGTTTTACTATAACGTAATTGGTAATATTGTTTTATTTATTCCTTTTGGTTTCTTTGTTTCAAGATACGTTAATGCTAAAAAAGCTAGTCATATTTTAATAGCCACAGCAATTATTAGTTTTACTATTGAAGTAGTCCAGTATAAAATTGGAAGGGCTTTTGATATTGATGATGTTTTATTAAATGTTGTTGGGTCCATAATAGGTTTTCTTTCGTTTATCGCCTTATCAGCTATAAAAAATCATTTACCAAAGTTTTTAAAACGTGATGCTTTTTATAATACTATTTGTATAATTTTGACTATTATTATCATCTTTTATCTTGCAAGAATTTTAGGATGGGTGGTTATTTGATGAATAGCTATGAGATTAATGATAATGAACTTTTTAAGGATTATGACTACTTAAATGGTGTTATAGAAGCAACATTAAAGCGTGAAAAGGTTGAAAATGCTCTTTTTTCAATCATATTTGTTAATGAAGAAGAAATTAGAAAAATTAATAGAGAATGTCGTAACATTGATAAAGTAACAGATGTTATATCATTTGCATTTGAAGATAATGAAGAAATTTTGTATAATAATATAAGAGTGTTAGGGGATATATATATATGTATTCCAAGAATGCTTGAGCAAGCTCGTGATTATGGTCATAGTGCAAAAAGAGAGTTATCTTTTTTAACAGTTCATGGTTTATTACATTTGTTAGGATATGACCATATCTCAAAAAGCGATGAAGAAAAGATGTTTGCATTACAGGAGTTGATTTTAGATGGAGAAAATATCAAGAGATAAAATAAAAACAAGAGGAATAGAAAGATTTAAAAAAAGTTTTGGCTATTCAATTGAAGGGTTAAAATATGCTTATAAATATGAGCAGAGTATGTTTATTCATTTGATTGTTACTACTTTAGTTATTATTGTTAACATAATTTTTAATGTTACAGCTTTTGAGTGGTTAATAACTTTTTTAGCTATTGGCATGGTATTAGCTGCAGAACTTATTAATACTGCTATTGAAGCTGTAGTTGATTTAGTTACATTAGAAATTCATCCTTTAGCTAAAATAGCTAAAGATTGTGGAAGTGCTGCGACATTTGTCCTTGCTATGATGGCGGCAGTTATTGGTTTAATTGTTTATGTTCCTTATGTAATGGAGTTCTTAGGATTATAATGCGAAGTGGTTTTGTAAGTATAATAGGACGTCCTAATGTTGGAAAAAGTACCCTTTTAAATAGTATTGTAAATGACCATATTGCGATAACTTCGGATAAAGCAGGGACAACAAGAAATATAATTCAAGGAATTTATAATGACCAAGATACACAAATTGTTTTTATTGATACTCCAGGAATTCATAAACCAATTAATAAGTTAGGGAAAGTTTTAAATAAACAAGCTCATAGTCTAACAAAAGATATTGATGTGATTTTATTTTTAGCTGATGCTTATGAAGGCTTTGGTAAGGGTGATAAGTTTATTTTAGACTCTTTAAAAGGAACCGATGTACCTGTAATGCTTGTCTTAAATAAGATTGATAAGTTAACGAATGAAGAAATTTTAAAAAGAATAACAGAGTACAAAGATGTTTTTCCTTTTGCGGAGATTATACCTATTTCAGCAAAGCTTTTTGATAATACAGAACATTTACTAGAAGTCGTTAAGAAATATTTAACAGATGATATAAGATATTTTGATGAAGAAACGAAAACTAGTAGCAGTAAATATTTTATGATAAGTGAGTTTGTTAGGGAAAAGCTTCTAAGGAAAACGAAAGAAGAAGTACCACATAGTATAACTTGTCTAACAACTTCTTATGAAGATAAAGGAAACATTATTGAAATAGTTGTAGAGATAATTGTTGATAGGGACCCAATTAAAAAAATAGTTATAGGTAAAAATGGCGATTTACTAAAAGAAGTAGGAACAGAAGCTAGAAAAGATATTGAAAAACTCTTAGGAAAGAAAGTTTTTTTAGAGCTTTATGTTAAGACAATTAAGAACTGGCGAGATAAAGAAAAATATATTAGTGAATTAGGTTTTAATGATTTTGAATAAAAAATAATTTTTTAGCTCATTATAATTATAAGAGAGGAATGAGTTAAAAATGGATAAGAAAACAGCTTGGGAAATGTTTAAAAAAACAGGTAAAATAGAATACTATTTAGAATATAAAAAAAGAAAGTAGTAAGTAAAATGATTGAGAAAGTAGAAGGAATTATTATAAGTGAAGTAGCCTATGGGGATACTTCTAAAATTGTTAATATTTTTACGAAAGAGCATGGGATTATTGGAGTAATAGCTAAGGGAGCTAAGAGTATGAAAAGTCGACTTAGAGCTGTTACTACCAAGTTTACTTATGCTTATTTTCATGTATATTATAAAAAAGATAAATTATCTTTATTAAAAGAAGTGGATATAATTGATCCTTTAACTAATATTAAAACAGATTTAAAACTTATTGGATATATGAGTTATGTTACTGAGTTAGCAACACAAGTATATAAACAAAATAGTGATGAAAATATTTTTTCTTTGTATATAGAAATAGTGAAAAAACTAAATGAAGGTTTAGAACCAATTGTTCTTTCTAATATCTTAGAAATCAAGTATTTAGATTATTTAGGAATATCTCTTAATTTAAATTCTTGTATTAATTGTGGCAATAAAAAAGATATTGTAACGGTTGATCCTGACCAGGGAGGATATGTTTGTAAGAATTGTTATCGAGGAGAAAGGATAGTTCCTTTAGCTATTATTAAACTTTTAAGAATGTACTATTTAGTTGATATTAAAACAATTACAAGTCTTAATTTAAAAGATGAGAATATTGAACAAGTTAATTACTTTTTAACGAAATATTATGAAAGATATACAGGTTTATATTTAAAAAGTAAAGATTTTTTAGAGCAGATAGCATAACATTTACTTTACATAGTTTACATTGAAAAGGTATAATGTGATTATGCTCTTTTTGTGGGTCTTTTGTAATAATCTTCATTGAATTATCCTATATTCGATATATTTGTGCTTGATAAATGAATTTTTTTAAGTTATACTTAAAACATAAGAAAAATATCTTATAATAGTTTGAAAAATAGTAATGAAAATAAATGAGGTTTTAATTATGGAAGAAGAAAAACAAGTTAATAGTAAAAAGAGAATTGCAATTATTACAGTTGTAATAATTATGGCGCTATTACTAGTAATAG
>CAOJRP010000033.1 GCA_948442015.1 uncultured Erysipelotrichaceae bacterium | reverse complement strand
TTAATATCTTTTTCATCTAGTGTGACTTGTTTTCCATAAAACTTTTCACACTATCAAATTCTCTAATAGCAGTTTGTTCTTTAGTTTCTCCTTCTTCAATTCCACCACCTGGAATATCATAATAGTCTTTCTTATAATCATCAGTTGTATATTTAATAGCCAAAACTTTATTATCTTCTATTAAAAACGTTCTAACTGCCTTTCTTACTGGTTTCATCAAAAGTCACTTCCTATTCCTAATATATCTATTATATTTTCAAAAATATTGATAATATCTTCTTTTATTTTAGTTTGACAATTAATAGTTATCCCTATTAAATCTCTTTCCCATTCTTCTAATCTTTTAATTAACAAATCTTCTTTCATATTCTTTTCATATATATCAATTGTACTATCTTTTGCATCATAAATCTCTACATCATAATTAAGTAAAGACTTAAAATTACAATTAGCTAAAAATGTAGACTTTGAGACAAAAAATTCTAAGCTAATTCCATCTAAATTAAAGCAAATATCACCAATTTCATTAATCGAAATAACGGGCATATAATATTTTTGATACTCATAATTATCATTTATTTTTATATAATGACCTTTATAAGAATTCATTTCTACTTTTTTGTATTTATCCTTAATCATATTATATAAAATTTCACAATCATTATAAATATTATTTAATAAATTATGGCAACTATTTATTCCTTCTTTTATGATAATCACTCCTCTATTTAAAATCTTCTAATAATATAGCTCCAATCTCTAGCCAATTATTTACTCTAATAATGTTCTTCTCTTTTAATTCTTCATCTCTTAAATCTCTATTATGCCAAGCTGTAAATAGTAACTTTGTCTTTGCTCCTTCAATATTACTAACCTTATCATCTATTTTAATATCACAATTAACAACACTCTTATCACAAGTAAAAATGTAGTTTTTAGGCTCAATAAAATCTAGCTTTTCATACAAGAAATTATATTTATTTCTTAAATTATTACCAGCATATTGTGTTATTTCTCTCCAAATATAATCTGTACATATATAAATTTTATAATATTTACTAAGTTCTTTTAGTACATCATAACAATCTGGTAAAAGTGTAGCATTTTCATACATATTCATATCTTTAAATTTCATAAAGAAATCTTCTTTTTTATCACCTAGAATATCTTGAATATAATAAGTTTTAACAGTATCATAATTATAGTGATATCCTAAATAATCATCTAAAATTTTAGTAAAACTGCCATAAGTTAAAACATCATCCATATCAACCATTATTGTTTTCATTTAAATATCACATACTTTCGTTTATTTAAACATAGAATACTTTTTACATTTTTCCATATTTTAAATTATCATGTTCCTCATGAGTTAAATTCACCCACTCACGCATTTCATTTGTCATAAATTGAATTTCATAGGGAATTTCACCTTGTTTAAATTGTAATATAAAAGCTTTAAATCCATTACTTTTAGGCTCATTAAAAAAATCAAATAAACAAGAAGGTTCCTCCACCCATATATTCAAAAATAACTCTTGTAAAAATACAACATCTTCTTCACTTTCAACTGAAATTCTAAAACCTACAACATCTCCAATATCACAAATAGAATATGGAACATTATTATTTTTTCTAAATTCTATTTTCTTTTCAATTTTATCTAAAGATTTAATACGACTATCTAAATTATAAGTTTTTTTATAAGATAATTCTAATAATCTTATTATTTCCTTTTCTATGACATCTTTTACAAGCTCTGCTTTAATATTTAATTTCTCTTCAGTCATATAATTTCCTTCTTACTAAGAATATTATAATATATATTTATATCCTTTACAAATTAACAATTTTTTCTTTCTTTTGCATACCACTTTTTCTCATTTATTTCTGCTTTTAATCTATGACACTCTTCTAAATCAATATCATAACAATTAGCCAAAGCACACACATAATATAAAACATCATAAAGTTCTTCTTCGATAGAATTTTTTATATCTTTATCATTCATTCTTTTATCTTTTCTAACAACTTCCGATAACTCTCCTACTTCTTCCACTAGTTTCAGAAAATATTTTTCTTTTAGTTCAGGTTTATAATCTCTTTCTTTGATAAATTTTTGTAACTCGTTTATTTGCATTTTATCACTCCTTACATTTTATAATATTTTTTGCTTTGATTTACTTCTATTACAATCGTTTCTATATTCGAATTAGCTATTTCATTTTCTATTTTTCTTTGCATATTTTTAGCATTTTCAAAATCAGTCTTTCTTAAAGTAGTTCTTTCTAAAAGTAGCTCATCATCAATATGAAGATAGACAATTAAATCACAAGGAAGTAAGACTGTCCCAAATAAAGGGATACCTTGCTGAATTTCTAATTTAGTTTGAACTAATTCATCCATCTTTTTCCCAATTTCTTCTATCCATGGTGATTGGCAAACATAATCGCTTTCTTCTTGTGTTAGTAATGGAAAAATTAAATTATCCATATCTTCACCCATATTTAATTCCTCAATTAATGTAGTTTTCCCTGTACAAGTTGTTCCTAATACACATATTCTTTTATCTTTATTTTCTTCAAAAATTCTAACTAAATCTTCTTTACATGAATCCATTTTATCGCCTACATTTCTCTTATCTCATAATTTATAACTTTGCACGTGTTGTCTAACAAAAATTTTCCTTCAAATAACTTATTTTTAAATAAATACTCTGTAAACTTCGCATTTTGTTCAAATTGATTTGTTTTAGGTAAATCTTCTAAGTCAATCCACTCCAAAGTTCCTTCTTCCGATTCTTTTACTAACTCTCCCTCAAAATTATTTGCTGTATAAACGAATATTATACCTTCCCTATCATCTTTCCAATAAGAAAGACCTTGTAATTTAGGATTAATTAGAGTCAATCCTGTTTCTTCTTTAAATTCTCTCATGATACAATCTAAAGGACTTTCGCCACATTCAAATTTTCCTCCAGGTGGAGCATAGACAAGACCCCATTTCTTAGAAAATTTAAGCATTAAGACTTTATTATTTTTCTTTAAATAACATACTGTAGCATTTTCATGAGTTATTCGATGTTTTTTCAAAGTAAAAACTACCATACCATATTTTAAAACTTCTTCTTGATTACAATAACCTTTTTCATAAAACGAATTAACTGTACTTTTTACATCACTATATCTATCACTAAAATCTTCCTCAAAATGAAAAGATATAGCCTCTTCTAAAGTTGCAAAATAATTTATTTCTAAAACATCCATCAACAACTTTTCTTCCAGATTAGAAATCTTATGAAATTCGATTGTATCTCCAACTCGAACTTGTCTTCTTTTCTCATCATTGACTCTATATTCTCTTTTTTCAAGTCCTTTTTTCATTCTTTCAAATTCATTATCATTTAATTTCATAACATGTAACATAGTAAAACCTCTAATCTAAATTTTTAGATAGTTATAAAACTTCTTATAGATTATTTTAACATACTATAATTATATTTTCTTAAAAATTAAATATCTTTTCTTTTAAAGATATTTTAGCTACTTCATAACCATATTCTTTTACTTCTTTCTTATAAGTTAAAAAAGAATGGTCAATTGCAAAACCTAAAATATTTTTAATTTCATCATAAGTTAATATATATTTATCTTTTTTATTCACTTTTAAGTAATTCCATAACGGTTCATATTTACTCATTAATTCATTCCTCTCACTAACTAAAAATCAAAAAGTACTGGTTCTATCACTATTCATTGCTGCCTCAACAATTTCCCAAATAACTTCTTTAGGAAGTAAATTTCTGCTAATTAAAATTTTCTCCTTTATTTTATACTCCAATTTATTTTCTTCTAAATCTTTTAATAAATCATTATATACTTTTCCTAACGCCATTTGAGTTCCTTGAATATTGTTGCAAAAAGGACAAACATTAGCTGTATAAGAGAAACCTGCTTTTTTACTAAAACGATATTTTAAAGTTGAATACTTCTTAGATAGATACTCATCTATTTCTTCAATCATTCCTAATCGAACTACTTCTAGAGCGTCAAAGGAAGGAATAGGAACTTTATAAAGTTTTAAGTCTAAATCTAAAAAATAACTTAAAACAGATATTTCTTTTCCACACTTCCAACAATTTACTTTTTCTTCATATAAATTTAAACCATTTTGAAGTAAATATAAGTACATAAAATCAGCTACACTTTTTGTATCTTTACACTTTGGAAATTCACTACAACCATAAAAATTATTATAAGGACCTTTTCTTAAAACATAGTAGCCATTTTGACATTCTAAACATTTTATATTTGTTTTATTATCTAATTTTATATTTTTAATTTCTTCATTATCTAGTGACATACTATTTTTTATATCATATTTTTCTAAATAAGACTCATGCTCTCCATCTAATAAAAAATCAAGTTGTTTTTTTATTATAATCATACTCTCTTTGTACTCAATATAACCCATTTCATTTAAAGTTTTAAAACAATTAGAAATCACATGGCTATAATCATGGTCAGGAACATCATAAATACCTTCATAAATAATGTATTTTATTTTTTTTGGTAAAACATCATCCTTTAAGCAATAATTTGTTTTATTATTATCGCATGCTTTATAAATACAATAAAATGTTCTTACAACATACTCAGTAAAATTTCCTGTCTTCTCTATTCTTTGACTTTTAAAATAATCTTTTTGATTATTAATTTTTTCTATTGTCCACACTTCTTATCACCTTATTAACTTTAGATATTTTATTCTTTAAATAATATAAAACTGCTGTATTATGCTTACATTCATCATGTTCATAAAAATATGGACAGTCACATTCTACATTTAGAATTTCATCAACTTTAATCTCTAAACTTACATGATAAGTATTAGTACCATTTACAATAGCACTAACTATACCATCTTTAATTACTACTCTCTTTACATTACCTGTTTGATAATACTCAAGACCTCTTTTTAAAATTATCCTTGAATAAGTACTCTCAAATTCTACTTTCATTAATTTCCACCAAAATACTTTCTATATAATTCTAAAGCTTTCTTTTCGCCATTTTTGGTTAAGCAAACAGATTTGCTTTTGTAACTACCACTCAAAAAGTTTTCTTCTTCCAAAGCATTTAAAATATCAAAGTCATAACCTTTCCAGCTTCTTTTCATTTTTACAGAATGTATTTCACCATTTTCATCTCTTCCATAGCCTTCTTCATCCCATGCATTTAAATATAATAATAGTAATGTTAACTCTTTTATCTTTTCTTCATTATTCATATTTTACTTCGTCCTTTAAGCTCTTCTTTAAAGATACACCTTTAATTTTATTTTGATCTATGTGCTTATGTTTTTGAAAACTTAATATTATGTCTTCAAATGTTTCTGTTGTATATACTTGTTTGGCATCCTCATCAAAAGAATCTAATTTTACAAATTCATCATTATCTATCAAGACTTCTCTATCATCAATATAATATGTAACAACACCATTTTTTGAAAGAACCATAATCCTTTTTTCTTCTTCTGGATTATGATACAAAATTGGACTAGCTTGTAAGAGAGTCCTTGGAACACCTTTTCCTTTTGAATTAGTCATTAATTCAACTATTTTCCTATACTGCTCTAAAGGCAAAGAATAAACAACATATTTTGTATAAGAAGAAAACTTTAAAAATTCATAAAGACTACTAGATAAAATTTCTATTTTATCTTTACTAACTTTTAATATTTCGTTTAACTCTTTGACATTAGCTTGATCTATATCAAGTGTATTATCTAAAATTTGTTGTTCTAACACTTTATATTTAGCTAACATATTATTAAAATTTTCTTCTTTTTTAGAAACTTGTTCATGATAATCATCTGTACGTGCTAAATTAATCCATGTTCTTTCACATAATTCCCTATTTTTACTAGAGACATCTTTTACCGCCTCTTCATAAGTATCAAATACTTCATAAACAATACCATGCTTAAAAGATGGTGGAACTCTCTTCCAAATATTATCTTTTTTTTGATATGGAAAGGCAACTTCATACTCTATTTCTTTTTTTCCATTTTCATTGTATATAGTTTTAGCATTTAATAAATAACATTTAGAAACTATATAGCAAGTTTCATCAACTAGCATTGCAGCATATTTAATTAGATAATTATACTTCATAAAAAAACTCCCTTAACTACTTAATACTTTAACACATTTATTGTTAAAAAGCACTAATTTATCTTCAAATAAAAAGATACATATTATCTCTAGTATCTTTTAGTTTCATTTTTCCTTTTTATAAATATTCTCACAAGATTTACAAGTAATAGTTATTTCATAATTAGCAACTTTTTTATCTAATATTGTAATTAAAGGTTCGTTATCATTAGGACAACAAAATCTATTCTTTATAATGATTAAATCATTGCTACATTTTTTACCTACTTTACTATCTTCAAAATCTAATAAAGCGCTACCTTCACTACCACAATTACATTTAAATTTCAGTTCTAACTTATCATAAGTTGAATAACATAAATATCCTATATTTTCATTACACTTATCACAATACATCCAACCACCATAGTTAGTTGCTAATCTCATATTTACTAATTCTTTATTTTTTAATACTCTTGCCATATTTACAAACATCCCTCTTTGCATACTAAGTATCTTTAAACTTCTTTAACTATTTCTGTTAAAAACTCTAAAATAGTAATATACTTTTTAAAGATCTTCAAGTATATTCATTATAACAGAAATTGCCACAAATATAAATGTTCTGCAAATTTTATTTTTCTTTTTTAAGTTTTTTTAGTTTATCTAGTTCAGTAATTCCTTGTTTTAGATATACTTCACTTACACAAGATTTCATATCTTCCATTTGTCCTATTAAATTTTCTAAATAATTTATTTGAGAGAAAACATCAGTATATTCTTTAGAATCCTTGACAAATTGTAATTTTTCTTGTAATTTTGTTAATTTACCTAAAAGTTTTTTAACATCTCTTATTGTACTTTCTATTTGTAATATAGTATCAGCAGATTTTGTTCTCTCTTCTACTTTAATAAAATCAACTTGAAACTTAATCTTAAAACTATGTAACTCTTCATAAGGTGGCAAAGTAGAAATGTCCATATCAAAATCATTTATTTGTAGCTTAGAAATAATACTAAGATATGGTCCAAAAAAAGGCCCATCACAATCATCACCACGATCAATTAATTTATCATTTACCAAAACATACTTAAATTTGCTTATTTCTACCTTATAAGTATCTTCAAAATTATTTTCATAGTGGGCACTACCCGTTTTTACTAACCAATTTTTATCACCATCAGTATAAATGTATGTTCCAACATAACCATTTTCGATTGTTTCTTTTTTATAATATGCTTTTTTAAATTTTGACAATCCTATATTATGTATTTCACTTTTTACTTCTCTTTCAATACTAATATTTACTTGATTAATTTGCAACTCTTCTACTTTTTTTAAGACAGTATAAATTTTATCTTTTTTTAAATTATTAACTTTTAAATATTCTATCATTTGCTGAAACATATTATATTCCTTTGACCAACCAATCATAGCTAATTGCAAATATTTAAAAAGTTCATTTATTAATTTTTTATTATGTAATTCTTTAATGCTGTCTTCATACTTTAGACAAAAATTTTTCATTTTTTCTATTAATTGTTCATAATAACCTTCAGATTCTTCTTTAGACATTCTATCTAATATAATTGATAAAGCAATATCATCTTTTTTGCCTTCTTTACTAATCATCATAAGGTAGTTTAATACATCTTGTATCTCAACACGATCTATATTAGAAATATTACTATATGCGCAAATTCTTTCATCAATATTTTTTATATCACCATAATATTTTAAAACATCTATTCGATCGTTTAAATTAATCTTTTTATTATGACTCAAGTAATTCATATAAGAATTTAGTTTTAATATTGTAGTATCATAACTTCTGTTTAGTTCTTCTCTAATTACATCATCGATATTTTGAAAATTATAGTTATTATTTCTAAGTTGATTAAATATACTATCTCTAAACACTAAAAAGTCGTCATAAGTAATATTATTCATTAATTCCATTAACTCAGTAGTAAAATCTAAAAATTCTTCAAAATTATCTAATTCTAAAACTTTTCTAAAAAAAGGAACATCGACATTTTCAATCATAAACTATCATCTCTTTTCAATTTCATTTTATTCTAAAATTGTTGATAAATAAAATATATAATTGTTATAATGTTAATAAGGAGTGCTTATAATGAATATAGATTTAGAATTATATCGAGTTTTTTATGTCGTTGCCAAACACAAACATATGACAAGAGCAAGTGAGGAGTTACACATATCTCAACCAGCCATTTCCCAATCGATTAAAAAACTAGAAGAGCAATTAAATGGGACATTATTTTTAAGAAGTAATAAAGGCATGGAATTAACAGAAGAAGGTAAGATGTTTTATAGATATGTTAAAGGAGCATTAGAATTAATTGATAATGCGGAAAAAGAATTTACTTCATTTAAAGATTTATCGAAAGGTGAAATCAAAATAGGATGTTCTACTACCTTAACAAAATTAGTTTTATTAGATGCTATAGAAAGATTTCATAAAGACTACCCTAACATTGATATTAATATAACTAATGATTTAACGAGTAATTTACTAACTGATTTAAAATTAGGTAAACTAGATTTTGTTATTTTTAATGAAAGTAATGTCAAAGAGTCGAATGTTCTTCTAAAAAAAATAAAAGAATTAAAACAAGGTTTTGTCTATAATCCTTCTATTTTTATTGATGATATAGAAAGTTTTAATGATTTAAATAATTATCCCTTAATTCTTCAACAAAAAGAATCAAATAGTAGAAAACTTCTAGATTATATTGCTTTATCAAATAATGTATCATTAAATCCTAAAATGGAAGTTGTTAGTCAAGAACTAATAACAGAATTCACTCATATTGGTCTTGGAATTGGTTTTGTCATAATTGATTTAGCTAAAAGAAATTTTAATGATTTAAAAGAACTAAAAATAAATAAAAATATTCCCAATATCAATGTTTTATTAGCAACAAATAAATCTGTATCTTTAACATTTGCTAGTAAAAAATTTATCGACTATTTATAAGTATTTATATCTCTTCTTTTTAAGAAGAAAGTTTATAAACTAAATTATCATTTGGCTTTTGGTTCTTTATTTCATTTATAATTGTTTTTATAGCCTTAGTACATTTAACTTTTTTAACTAAACTAATTCTCGAAAAATTATCACAAATAAAATCTTCATGTTCTTTATATATTTCCTCTGTTATATTAGTTGGAACTAAATAATAACCATTTTCTATAGTACAGCAATTAAGTAATTCTCTATCAAATTCTTGCTGTCGCTCATATTCCGTTTTTAGTAAATATTCTAGCAGCCATTCTTCACTAACATCATACTTACATAAAATATTGCTTTCTATAATTGTATAAAAAATATCAATTACTTTTTCTATTAAATCATTCTTCCAAATAATATCCTCATATTGGGTATTAATTTTATATCTTAATCTATTTACTAAATCTCTATCTAGTATAAGTTGCCTATCCTTGCTAATGCTTGATAAGAACAATATCGGATCAGTATAAGCAAGATTTTTAAATAGTTCTTTAGTTACTAGCAAGTCTTTTAATTTAAATTCATCTATATCTAACTCGATATCTAAATCAGATAATTTATATTCTGTATCAGGGCTTTCTGGAGGTACAACCATAATTTTATCGACTGATACCACATTTTCTGTAATACATTCAACTTTACTTCTTAGAACATAGTCGATATCATCTAATATAAATTTTAAAATCACTATTTCACTTTCAAATGGCATATTATTATCAAGTAAAAAGTATTCATATAATTTCTTTTTCCAATAATCAAGCTGCTTAATATCAGATACAAAACACAATAATTTCCTTTTTTCTCCTACATAATAACTTCTTCTACCTAATTTAGGCATTAATCCATTTTTTTTAATTCCATAAAGATTATTCTTAGTAGTTAAGTGATATCCATAGTTGGTCATAATTTCACCTCTATAGCGAGATATTATAACATATTTTTAACTATTTTTTTCATAAGAAACATTTTCTAATTCACTAAAATTACAAATAAAATATTCACTATTAGAAATTGCAGTTATTAAAGATAATTTTTTTCTTCTTCTGTTAATTCTCTAAAAATACGTCCTTGAACATTTCCAGGTTTCCTAACACTTACAAATGACAAACACTCTCTACATTTCAAAACATTATAATATTCAATTTTATTATTAAATTTTATTTCAAAATACAAGGAATATCAATTCACATTTATGCTTGATATCCTTTTTTCTATCATTATATTCAGTTTCTTTTTTATAAATTTTTCTTATTCCTAAATGTCCTCTTCCCATTTTAATCACCTTCATTAATAGAAAAAATTCGACTATGTCGAATTACAAAACAAACTGGCGGACCTCTCGCAGTCAAAAACAAACTACTTCGTATTTAGTTGTGGATTCATATTAATTGTAAAAATTTAATATTTAACTTCCAGTTATTTCTTTTCTATTTTTGTTAAATTATCTTTAGATAAAACCTTTTCATACCAATCAGGAATAAAATCTAAAAAATATAATGGCTCCATCATCATCCAAAGAAAAGCATTACCAGATTCAACAATTTGTAGTTCATTTTCTTTCATAAAAATATCTATATTGTTTTTTAAAAATTTATTTAAAATCTCATATTCCTTGCTAGCAACTTCCATAGTTATTGGTTTTAAAATACTTTGAATTACTTTTGCTTTTTTAACAGATGCATTTGAAGCTTTATTGATATACTGTTCTAACAATCCTGCTTTCAATTTATTAATTTCATTTTGAGATTGATAATAAGACTTAACTACAATTTCAGTTAAAATTTGTTCTCTTCTTATTTTTTTATTTATTTCATATTCTTCATTTTGAGATTTAATACTATCATTCTTTAAAATACTAATGCTATGTTCTAATATGCTATAAGCTTCTTTAATTTCTTGAATTTTTACTTTAAAATATTCTTGATTTTCATTTGGATGAGCATCAGGGTGATTTAAAAATACTAAATTTTTATACATTTTCTTTAAATTTAAATCAACTGTCAAAGTTGTAATATTAAATATTTGTTTAGCCTCTTCTAATGTCATATATGATACCCCCTAAAATATATTCCATACAAACAATTTTGTTTGTTTTATAACCATATGGTGCGAGTAAGAAAGTTATTTCAAACTTTTTTCGCTAAAGTAAGTAATCAATACAATATTTGTATCAATTTCTAATAATATTTTAACAAATGATGAAAAAAGTAGCAATACGATTTCACTACTTTCATGAATTATTTCGATTATTTGAATTCTTCTTTTTCAAAACTAAAGAAGGTCCTTTTTCTTCTAAATAATCTTTTGCTTTTTGTATTCCAGTATCACTATAATATTTTTGTAATTTTCTATCTAATTGACCACGTTGATAATATTGATAATACTTTTGCCCGTTATAACCTAAATCAAAATAAAGATTTAAATATTCTCTTAATATTTTTAATTGCTGTAAATCATCAACTTTAACTGTTCTGAATTCAGTACTTTCGTTAGTTTTTGATTTATCTTGTTTTAGTCCTTCTAATTCATCTCTTTCCTTTTCAATTTGTTGTTTCAAAAAAGCCAGTTGACTATTAATTCCTTTTTCTTTTTTTATAGAATTTTTATATTCACTATGCGTAAAAAGTTCAATTCCCAAACCTAATCCCAAACCTAATGGTATTATGCAAATAGACATTGGAATACTAACTGCCATAGCTTGACTCATTGGCCCAAAAATCGTATCTACTGAAATAGCAAATGAATTTACGCCTGCTAACCAATTAACTATAAGAGGAGAACCTATTGTTGACATAAATACTGTCATAGGAAAAATAACAGGAATATACGGCATTCTATTACTTTTTTTATAAGATTCGCTTTCACTCTCTAATTCTTGTATTTTTTTCTCCATAGTTTCAATTAAATTTTCTTGGACTAGTACTTTATCTAAATTATCATAATATTCACTTTGAATTTTCTCATTATTCTCATCACTAATTATAACTTTTCCGTCTATGTAAGTATATTCTCTATTCATTAGAAACCTCCCTTAAGTACTTATTATTTTATCATATTTATCGCTCAAAATCATCATTTTTATCAATATTTTTATTGTTTTGTATTATATTAATTTCGTTTTCATCAATTATATTTTCATCATATAAATCATTTATGAAGTCATCATATTTATTGCTAGAAAAGAATTTATTTTGTAAGAACTTAATAAATTTGTTCCATACTTCCTTAAAATAATTCAATGTTTCCTCTAGTTTAGATACCTTATCTTCTAACTCATCAATAGTATCATTTGCACTTTCTAAATCATATTCTAGTTCTTCAATTCTATCATCACGAGTATGAATTTTCTTTTTCAAGTTTCTAACTTCGTTAGAGTGTTCTCTTAAATCATCTTCGTATTTTTTAAGATTATATTTATATCATTCGCATTTCTTAAATTAGAAGTAGTGTCATTAGTTTGTTCTATATATTTTTTGATTTTATTAACTTCTTCATTTGAAATAGTGAAATTATTTTTATTGATAATAGTAGGTTTTAGATTATCAATAATATCACTAATCTCATTAGATTTATTTTGTAATTCATCTGTTTTACTATTTAACTCTTTGAGTTGTTTTTTATATTTTTCTTGCTCTCGTTTGAACTTTTTATATTCATTCATATTCGCAACATTAATATCAACATTTCTTCCTTCTTCTTT
>CAOJRP010000032.1 GCA_948442015.1 uncultured Erysipelotrichaceae bacterium | reverse complement strand
ATGCTAGTGTAAGTAAATATAATCCAGTGGATAGTGGGATAACATTATTAAAAGACGCAATATTAGCTAATGAATATCAAACAACAGATATTGAGTTAGCAAAAGAAAAAATAGCTAATAAACAAGAAGTAGATTTTAGTAAAACATCTCCAATCATTGATTGGGAGGAAAATCACGATAGTAATCTTACGATTTAGTGGGATCAGGAATAGTTGGAACAGAGAACTTGACGACTACGAATATATTACCTGGTATAGGTGATAGTTATAATTTTAATAATGACTCAGGATACTATAATGTCAAAAATGTTCAAAATCTTGATCCAATGGCATTGAATTATCAAGCAAAAGATTATTATTTTAGATTTTCTTATGTGTCTACTAATTCTCAAGGCAAATTAGAAATGATTCATGAAACAGGGGCATCGACTGAATATATTATGAAAATAACTAATGTTACAAAAAGTGAAGGTACTTTAAAAAGTGATACAGGACAAAGTTATAAAGCTGTAGTATATAGATTTACAGGTTATAACTATACCCAAAGAGAAATAGAAAGTGATAAATCAGATAAAGGAATTTATCAAATGAACGATGAATATGGAACAAGTTATTATTATAGGGGAAGTGTCAATAATAACTATGTTTTATTTGGAGGACATTACTGGAGGATAATAAGAATCAATGGCGATGGAAGTATAAGATTATTATATGCAGGAACTAAAAAAGATGCCAAAGGGAAGAGTTATTTGCAACATTAACAGATAGTAGTTTAGGATTAACTAATGCTCGGAAAGTAGCTTTTAATGCGAAAAGAGATAATCCAGCATATGTTGGATACATGTATGGAAATACTTTAAACTCTAGTTATGCTGAATCTAATGCTAATGAAGTAGAATCGGATATCAAAAAATATCTAGATAGTTGGTATCGTCAAAATATTGTTAATAAAGGTTTATCAAGTTTTATAGCTGATTCAGATTTTTGTAATGACAGGAGTTTATCATCAAATAGCAAAGGTAATGGAGTTACAAATAATGAGAGAACTTTTTATTCAGGATATCAAAGATATTATGGGAACAAACATCTTCGTTATTATGCCAAAATAAAAATGATTTATTTACTGTAAATAGTGTCATTGGAAATGGTTCTTTAATATATCCTGTTGGAATGATTACAGTTGATGAATTAATGTTATCTGGTTATGCAGATGGGAAAATGAACAGATTTGCTTGGTCATATTCTCCTTCTGAATATTGGACGATTTCTCCAAGTCATTATGAAACTGGGGTGGTATCTAGCTTTGACTTTGTTTTAACTCCAGAGGGACACCCTCGTTATAGAAGAAGTTATGAAGTAAGAGGAGTAAGACCAGTAATAAACTTAAAAGTCGATACGGAAATAAGTGGAGGAATAGGGACAGCTAATGAACCATTCATTGTAAAGTAAAAAAGTTTATGAGTAATCATAGCTTTTATTTTTTTATGAAAATATTGTAAAAACTCTTGATTTTATCAAACAAATGTATTAACGTTAAAATAGAAGGCAGTGGTGTTATGGAAAATAAAGTAATTCAAAAAGAAATAACAAATGAGGAAATAAAAAGTTTAATATATGAAGTAAGAGGAAAGCAAGCGATGATTGATAGTGATGTTGCAATGCTTTTTGAATATGAACTAAAAATCTTAATCGATGTGTTAAGAATAATATAAAACGTTTTTTAGAGTATTATTGTTTTCAATTAACTAATGAAGAATATAATTTTTTAAGGTGCAAAAATTTCACTTTAAACAATAACGGAAGAGGACAACATAAAAAATATTTGCCATATGCATTTACTGAATATGGAATTACTATGCTTGCAGGATTGTTAAAGAGTGATATGGCGATAAATGTTAGTATAAAAATTGTTAATACTTTTGTAGAAATGAGTAAGTTACAACAAGAAGAAAATATTAAACAAAGAGTATTTTTTGAAGGACAAATATATACGATGCTTATAGTTTAAATAGATATAATAAAAAAAGCAAATAAAAGCATTGTAATTATAGATAATTATGTTGATGATAGTGTATTAAAAATGCTTACAAAAAAGAAAGATAAGGTAGAAGTAGAAATATTAACGTCTAATAAATGTAGTATAAAAGAATTAGATATTGAGAAGTTTAATGACGAGTATAGAACTTTAAAAGTATTCAAAACAAGCAAATTTCATGATAGGTTTATAATTGTTGATAATAGAGAAGTATATCTATTAGGAGCATCAATAAAAGATGCTGGGAAGAAATGTTTCGGAATAAATAAAATAGAAGATATAAACATTATTAAAAAGCTCTTAACGAATGAAATGAAAGATTATGAAAAAAATGTGGTAGCAAAAACGTGAAACTCAATACATAAGTTGGTGTCAAAAACATGAAATCATTTTCAAAAACTAAAGACTTTTTCTTAGAAATTTGATACAATATGAAAGTAGAAAGAGGGTTCTTTAATTTTGAAAAAAATTAATACAATGACATATTTTTATTTGCAAATTCTCTTTTTAGAAGTAGTTTCTAAAATTATTATAACAGGAAGTTTTTTAAATATAGGATTACTATACTTAGTAGTTTTTACTATTCCTTTTTCTCTTATTTTATTTTTAATAACAAGATTGTTTAAAGAAAAAATTAATAAAGTTATAACTATAGTTTTAAGTCTTGTTGTAACTATTTATTTTGGCTTTCAATATGTGTTTTTTACTTTATTTTCTGTGCCTTTTTCTTTTAACACAATTGGACTTGCAAATGCTGTTGTGGAATTTAGTGATATTATAAAAGATACTTTAACAAGTAAAATTTTATATATAATTTTATATATGTTACCTTTTTTAATCTTGATAGCACTAATATTTTTAAAGAAAATTAGTTTTAAACAAAATAAAAAAGAACAAAATATTACTCTTCTTCTTCTTCTTTTATTTTCTTTAACAGCTGATTATATTTATTTGATGCCTAATAAAGAAAAATTTGATAGTCCATATAATTTATTTACAAGTATTGATGATAGTATCTCAATTATTAACCAGTTTGGACTACTTACTTATACAGAAATAGATGTTAATCGTGTTTTATTTGGCTATGAAACAGAAATTATTGAAGAGTTGGAAGAACCACCACAAATTGAAGAAGAAAATCCTAGTATTATAACTTATAAAAAAAATGTAACAGAAATAGATTTTAGTTCATTAATCGATAATGAAAATAATGAAACTTTAAAAGAAATGCATAATTATTTTAATAATGCTAGTGCAACTTATCAAAATGAATATACAGGAATGTTTAAAGGCAAAAATTTGATTTTTATTTTAGCAGAAGGATTTAATGAAGTAGCAGTAGATGAGGTTAGAACTCCAACTCTTTATAAATTGATTCATGAAGGTTTTAATTTTACGAATTTCTATTCTCCTGTATTTTTAAGTACAACTGGGGGAGAGTTTCAAGCAACTACAGGTTTAGTTCCTACTCAAGAAATATTAAAAAATTGGAAGTCTTTAGCTCCTAATATGAGTTATGGTCTAGGGAATAGTTTTAGCTCTATCGGATACAATGTAAGAAGTTTTCATAACTGGACATATACTTATTATCAAAGAGATAAAACTATGAAGACATTAGGGTTCAATAACTATATGGGTTGTGGTAATGGTATGGAAAAGCTCCTTAAATGTGATTGGTTACCAAGTGATATTGAAATGATGGAAAAGACTGCTCCTATGTATCAGATGGAACAACCTTTTGTAACTTATTATGTTACAGTTAGTGGGCATTCTCCTTATGTAAGTGGAGCGAATATCGTTAAGAAACATTATGAAACAGTAAAAGACTTAAATATGTCCAAAAATATCAAGAATTACTTATCTAGTCAAGTAGAGTTAGACAAGGCACTGGAGGTATTAATCAACTCACTACAAGCAAGTGGAACATTAGATAATACTGTTATTGCTTTAGTTGGAGACCACTATCCTTATACTTTATCTATTGATGAAATGAATGAAGCAGCTAGTTATCAAAAAGATAGTATTGTTGAAGTTAACCATAGTAATTTCATTTTATGGAATAATAATATGGAACCTATTACAATTGATAAAGTAGGAAGTCAAATAGATGTTTTACCAACTCTTTTAAATCTTTTTGGTGTTAGTTATGACTCAAGATTAATAGTAGGAAAAGATATTTTAAGTACTTATGAAGGGTTAGCAATATTTTCTAATCGTAGTTGGGTAACAGATAAAGGAACATATTTTTATTCATCAAAGAAATTTGTGCCACGTGAGGAAGAAGAAGTTAATGATGAATATATAAATAGAATAAATAAAAGAGTATCTAATGCTTTTACTATGAGCAAACTAATAATAGATAATAATTATTATGATAAAGTAGTTCCAAAGTAACTACTTTTTATATTTCGTATGGTATAATGAAAGTGGAGGAACGCTTATGTGTGGGATAACTGGATTTGTAAGTAAAATAGATAATAAAGAAAAAATTATAAAAGCGATGAATAAAAGAATTGAGCATCGAGGGCCGGATGCGGAAGGTACTTTTATTGATGATGATATAGCTCTAGGTCATAGAAGACTAGCAATTATTGATTTAAATACAGGAAATCAACCTATTTATAATGAGAATAAAGATATTGTTATTGTTTTTAATGGGGAAATATATAACTTTGTTGAATTAAGAGATGAATTAAAAAAGAAAGGGCATAAGTTTGAGACATCTGCTGATACCGAAGTTTTAGTTCATGGCTATGAAGAATGGGGACATAATTTAACGAAAAAACTACGAGGTATGTATGCTTTTGCTCTTTGGAATATGAAAGAAAAAGAATTATATATGGCAAGAGATGAATGGGGTATTAAACCATTATATTATTATGAAACAGAAAAAGGGATAATGTTTGCCTCTGAAATTAAAGCATTTTTAGACCACCCAGAATTTGAAAAAATTTTCAATGAGAAAATTTTAGCAGCATATCTTTGTTTTAACTCAACTCCAACTGAAGAAACATTTTTTAAAGGTGTATATAGACTTCAACCTGGTCACCAATTAATTTTCAAAAATGGAAAGAAAAAAATAGAAAGATTCTTTAAAATGGAGTTTAATCCGAAAGATAGAAGTATGGAGGAAATAGCTGAAGATATTCATGCCTCTTTAGAGGAATCTGTAAGATATCATCAAATCGCTGATGTGGAAGTGGGTTCTTTTCTATCAAGTGGGATTGATTCATCATACTTAGTATCGTTAGCTAAACCAGAACACACCTATACAGTTGGTTCAAGTAATAAAAAATATGATGAGATAAGCTATGCTAAAGACTTGGCTAAAGAATTAGGAATTACTAATAAGTCGAAAAAAATCACCAAAGAAGAATATATCAAAGCTTTTCCTAAAATAATGTATCATATGGATGAACCATTAGCTGACCCTGCTGCCATTGCTCTTTATTTTGTTTCAGAACTCGCAAGCAAAGACGTTAAGGTTGTCTTATCAGGAGAAGGAGCCGATGAGTTTTTTGGCGGTTATGGCAAATACTTAGAAGAATATAGTGCCTCTTGGTATATGAAAATTCCTTACTTTCTAAGGCATATTGCATCGAATATTGCAGGACTTTTTCCTGATGTTTGGGGATTAAACTTTATTTATCGAAGAGGAAGACTCTTAAAAGATTATAATATCGGTATAGGAAGAGTTTTTCGGGATGAAGAAGCTAAAAGTTTAGTTAAGTGTAAAAATCAAATTAGTACGAAAGAAATTACAGCTCCTTATTACGAAGAATATAAAGATAGTTCTAGTATTATTCAAAGACAAGTAATAGATTATTATTTTTGGTTAGTTAATGATTTTTTACATGCAGTTGACCGAAATACCATGATGTTTGGGCTAGAGGCAAGAACACCATTTTTAGATAAAGCGGTTTATGAGGTGGCTAAAACACTACCAACAAGCGCTAAGATAACAAAAGAAACAACAAAGCCTGCTTTAAGACTTGCTAGTCAAAGAGTCATTCCTAACGGATCGTATAAAAGAAAAAAACTAGGCTTTCCTGTTCCTTTAAGAGAATGGATGAAAGAAGATGATTTATATAATGAGATTAAAAAGAAATTTGAATCATCTACGGGTAAGAAGTTTTTTAAAACAAAGAAAATTCTTAAGTTATTAGAAAAACAAAAGAATGATAGTAAGGCTTTATATAAAAAAGTTTGGACTATTTATACTTTTATCGTATGGTATGATGATTTTTTTGAAGAAACTTAAAAAATTATAAATAGGAGAATTATGAATATAAATATAAAAGAAAATAATAAAAATATAGAAGAATTTAATTTACTATATAATTCAGTTGGTTGGGGGCTTATGATAACAATATTTCTAAGAGAGCTTTAGATAATACTTTTTATTCAGTAAGTATTTATGATGGTAATAAAATAATTGGCTATGGAAGATTAATTGGAGATACTATATGCTTTATGTATATACATGATGTAATGGTTTTACCAGAATATCAATCAAAAAAAATTGGTACTATGATAATGAATAAATTATTGGAACAAATAAAAGAATTAAAAAAAGAAAACCCAAGCATACGAGTATATTTGGGTGCATCTAAAAATAAAGAAAAGTTTTATGAAAAGTTTGGATTTGTTAAAAGAATAGATGTGGGTTTAGGTTATGGAATGCTTTTTAAAGATTAGTAACAACTTAGTGATAGTATAAAAACAAAACTTTAAGATAAGAATTAAAAAATAATAGGTTTTAAATAAAGGAGTGTAGTTATGTTTATATTAGCACAGATTTTTGGATTAATTACTTTAATAATAACAGTTATTAATATTCAATTAAAGTCTAAAGAAAAGATTGTAATGCTTAATGTTTGGGCTAATGTAGCTATTACAATTCAATATTTCTTATTAGGAGCTTATACAGGTGCTATAGTTTCAATATTAAATGCACTAAGAGATATTGTTTATTTCTTATTTAAAAAGAAAAAATTAAAACCTTCAATTATAGTATTATTAATTTTTGAAATTGTAGCTATAGTATCAGGAATACTAAGTTGGCAAAATATTTGGAGTATTATTCCGATAATAGTTACCATTATATATACTTATGGATTATGGCAAGATGATATAAAAATACTAAGAGTCACAACAGTAATAATCGGTTATGGGTGGACTATATATGATATTATAGTTAAAGCATATGTTGCAGCACTTCAAGTAGCAACCCAAGGGACATCAGCATTAATTGCTTTAATTATTAATAAGAGAAAAAATAACAAAAATGAGAGGATATGATTATATGAATTTAGAAAAATTTAATTTAGCACCATTGTACGTATTTGATAAAGAATGGGCTTTGTTGACAGTTGGCAATAAAGAAAAATTTAATACAATGACAGTTAGTTGGGGAGGATTAGGAACTCTTTGGCATAAACCAGTTGTAACAATTTATTTAAGACCAAATCGTTATACTTATGAACTAATGGAAAGTAATGATTATTTTACAATAAGTTTTTATGATGAAGATTATAAACAAGATTTAGTTACTCTGGGAACAAAATCAGGTAGAGATATAAATAAAATTGCTCTTACAAAATTAAGACCTGAATCTTTAAAAGAAGGAATAACATTTGAAAATGCTAAATTGACGATTATATGTAAAAAGATATATCATCAAGACTTAGATATTAATAATATACCTAAAGAAGAAAAAGATAAATTTTATAAAAATGAACCTGTACATAGAATGATTATTGGCGAGGTTATAGATATAGTTGATAAACGATAAAATAGTACTAAATTAGATTGTGTTAACAAGAAATAATCATGCTATAATTAGTTTAAGGTGGTAAGATGTTAAAAGTAGAAAATGTAGAACCAATATGGGCAGATAGTGTAACGATTTTACATGAGAGTGATTTAGAAAAAGTAGTAGAAATTCCTTTGTTAGAACCTTGCAAAGAATTATTTAGAAAGAATATTAGAACAATTGCTAGTAGTTGTAATAAATTTAATGCAACTAGTTTAGGTAACTATGGCAATAATGAACGTGTTGGAGAATATATCAAAAATAGTATGGATATTGGAGAACACTATGCATGGCTTATGATTGACTATGATTCTTTGAGTGAAGAGAATAGAAAAGTTTTTGAAAGTCTTTATGAAAGTAATAAGGAATTAGTTCTTTATTCTGTTGATGATAGCTTTTTACTTTTTGGTGCTGATGAAAAATTTCGAGAAAAGTGCAATAAAGGAGTAATAAATAACCATTCACATTATGGTTATAGAGTAGTAACTTTAAGATATCCATTAAATGAAAATACAACTTCTAAAGAAGTAAGCAATTACTATATTAATATAGTAAATAAACTTAAAAAGGAAGAAAAAGAACTTTGTACTGGTAATGAAATAAGGGTTAAGTTATTTAATCTTGCCAAGAAGTATGAGAAAGAGTTAGAAAGTAATAATATAATTGTTAATGAAAATAGTTTTTTAGATATTACTTTAATGCCTTATAATACTCCAATGAATGATATGTATGGTGTTGAAGATGAAAGTAATATTTTAACAATTTTGTTTATATTAGAAACCTTAAATATAAATGGATTGTTAGAAAACACTAGTAATATTCAAATAGAAAGTTTTTCTAAAGATAAGATTTTATTTACTTATAACGGAAAAGAATATCAAATTAGTAATGATGATAGTTTAGAAAATAATATTAGTTTTGGAGATTATAGCAAGGGATTAGAACATTTAAAAAAAGAAAAAGAATTATTAGATTTATTTAAGAGTTTTGATTATGGAAATTATCTTTATAGAGAAACAATGGCTTTAGAAGAAGGATTGAGACATTTTCCAGGATTTTAAATTTAGAGTACAATTTATTTAGAAAAAGTATATAATTATAGTATGAGGTGAGAAGTAATGATAAAAGTTAAGATTGATTCAAGAAAAGTAGAAAAAGGGGATATCTTTGTCGCTATTAAAGGTAGTGGAGTAGATGGTCATGATTTTATAGAACAAGCTATCCAAAATGGAGCAGAGAAGATTGTTTGTGAGCATGGAAATTATAAAGTTGAAACTCTTGTCGTAGATAGTAGTGAAGAATGGGTAAAAAATTATATTAGTGATACTTATAGTGAAGAAGTAAATGAACTTAATATCATGGGAGTTACAGGTACTAATGGGAAGACAACAACTTGTTATTTGACTTATCAAATATTAAATAAATTAGGAATTAAGACTGCTTATATTGGGACAATAGGATTTTATTGTAATGGCGAAAGTAGAGAATTACCTAATACAACTCCAAATATAGTGGATTTGTATGAGCTACTTTTAGAAGCAAAAGATAAAGGATGTACAAATGTCATTATGGAAGTATCATCCCACTCTTTAGTTCTTGAAAGAGTTAAGGGATTGAAATATAAAGTAGCAGCATTTACTAATTTAACAGAAGACCATTTGGATTTTCATAAGACAATGGATAATTACTTTAAAGCAAAGAATTTACTTTTAAAACAATTAGAGGGTAGTTATATTGTCAATGTTGATGATGAATATGGGGATAAAATTGATTATGATAAGGTTGTATCTTTAGGTTATAAAGGTAATGATATTAAGATAGTGGATTTTTCGGATACCGAAAATGGTACAAATATTAATTTTGAATATAAGAGAACATCCTATGAAATAGAAACTAATTTGAAGAGTAATTTTAATGTTTATAATTATTTGACTGCTTTAGGACTTATTACTGAAATGGGTGTTAATATTAAGGATGTTTTAAAGATTACGAAAGAGATTTATCCGCCAAGAGGAAGATGTGAACAGATTAAAGTTAATAAGGGTATAGCTGTTGTTGATTATGCTCATACCCCTGATGCTGTTTTCAAAATCATTAAGGCATTTAGTGAGAATAAAAAAGGTAGAGTGATTACTTTAGTTGGTTGTGGTGGCGATAGAGACCCACTTAAAAGACCGATTATGGGGAGAATTGCTGTTGAAAATAGTGACTTTGTTGTTTTAACTAGTGATAATCCAAGGACGGAAGATCCACAAAAAATTATGGATGACATATTAGAAGGTGTTAAAACAGATAATTATGTGGTTGTTTTAGACCGAAAAGAAGCAATTATCAGGGCTTTAGATATGATTGAAGATAATGATGTAGTTTTATTGTTAGGAAAAGGTCATGAAGATTATCAAATTCTTGGTCGAGAAAAAGTTCATTTTGATGACAAAGAAGAAGTCGAAAAGTATATAAATAGTAAAAAATAGCATAAAATATAAAAAAGGTAGGCAAAATACTTGCAATTTGTTTAAAATCTGCTATAATTTAAAGTGCCTACACAAATGCGGGTGTAGTTTAATGGTAGAGCTTCAGCCTTCCAAGCTGATAACGTGGGTTCGATTCCCATCACCCGCTCCATTGAGGTTTAAACTCGCACACTAGAAATAGTAAAGCGAGTTTTTAATTTATAAACAAGTTCATAGTATTTAATATGATGCGCTTGTTTTTTTGCTTTTTGCTATAAGTCAGTCATCAATTTTACTTTCTTTCTTAATAAATATCCTAATAAACTTTATCAGGATAAAAATATAAATCAATTTTAATAATGCTTTATTCCTTATAAATAAAGATAAAAATTTGGTATTAGAAATAGGAAAAGTTATTGAAAACGTTGAAACTAAACATATTAAAGAAAGTTTGACAGATACTGAAAGTGGATGCTCTCATAAAGCAGAAAAAGAAAAATGTTTTGCATATACACACCAAACATTCTGTGATAAAAATGGGTTTTTATTAGCTAATACAACAAATCTAGGAAATATATATGATAGTTCAGCATTTTTTGAAACTTTTAATACTTTAAATAATAATTCAAAGATAAAATAAAAAATATATGGTAAGAGTATGGATAACACAATTTGAATTAGGGATATATATTATATTAAGACGAAACAAAAAAGTTATAAAGTGTTAGTTTAAAAGTAAGATTAAAGAATAATTGTTGGGAATACAATTAAACTTAGAATTATAGACAAAAATATATTGTAAATTAAACTCATAAAACTTATGAAAAACTCAATTTAGTAAATTTTGGTACATGAAGTTTGTAATATGAATATTTTTGACTAATCTCTTAATTTATTGAGATTAGATTGTCAATACTATTTTTTATGCGACTGCCATATCTTAACTCTTAATGTACTATTAAAATGCTATAAAAAATGATATAATATTAGATAAAGAAGGAGTGATTTATTTTGATTAAGTCCAAACCATTAAAAAAAGGAGATAAAATTGCAATAGTTAGTTTATCAAAAGGTTTACTAGGTATGCCATCTTGTAAACACGAATTAAAAATCAGTATAAAAAGATTGCAGGAGTTTGGATTAGAACCAGTTATAATGCCTAATGCTCTTAAAGATTTAAAGTATCTAGCAGAACACCCAGAAGAAAGAGCATCAGACTTAAAACAAGCATTTATTGATCCATCAATTAAAGCAATTATTACTGCAATTGGTGGAGACGACTCATATAAATTGATTCCTTATTTAATGGATGATGAAGAATTTAAAGAAACAGTTATAAAACAGCCTAAAATATTTACTGGATTTTCTGATACTACAAATAATCATTTAATGCTGAATAAATTAGGGCTTTCTACATTTTATGGACCTTGTTTATTAACTGATTTAGCAGAATTAGACAATGAAATGTTGCCTTATACAAAAGAATATTTTGAAAAGTTTTTTATAGATGAAGATAGTTTTCAAATAACATCAAGTGCCATATGGTACAATGACCGTGAAAGTTATGGCTTGAATGAATTGGGAAAGCCAAGAATAGTTCATAAAGAAATACATGGATTTGAAATATTAAATGGTACTGGTATAGTTACAGGAAAATTGTATGGTGGTTGTATAGAAAGTATATATGATGCTTTAACAGGAACTAGAAATGGAGATATAATATCTGTTTATAAAAAATATCAAATACTTCCCACTAATGAAGAATGGAAAGAAAAAATATTATTTTTAGAAACTTCAGAAAAACGTCCTACTCCAAAAATGTTGGAAACTATGTTAATTGAATTGAAAAACAAAGATATTTTAAGTTTAGTAAGAGGAATAATTATTGGTAAGCCTATTGATGAAGTATATTATGATGAATATAAAGAGGTTTATAAAAAACTATTTGTAGATCTTTCGACACCTGTTATGTATAATATTAATTTTGGCCATTCTGTACCTAGATGTATATTACCATATGATGCTGAAACTATTGTTGATTATGACAATAAAAAAATAATAGTTAATGAGCCTATTTTTAATAGGAAAATTTAAAGATATTATTTTTAGTAGCATAGATGAAAATTGTATATAATTCCTAATAGCTGTAGATAATTTAATTTCAAATGTTCAATTAAGTTTTAAACTCGCACACCTTATGAGGCAATGCCATCAACTAAAGAAATAATAGTAGAAATTGCTATTATTTTTAATTTAATTTAAACTTAAATAAAAGAATATAAAATGGTGGTAAACAAATGAAAAGTAGTTATAATAGAATCATTGAAGTTTTTAAAAAATTAAAAACACAAGAAATGAGAAAAATAGGAAGATTAACACCAAAAGATTTTATACAATAATTTAGGATTTGTTACGAAGTTTCAAAGACTAAATTATTGTGGTAAAAGCCCCGCTGCTCTGCGGCGAGGTAGTTAACAATTTTTTTTCTGGATACTACTTTATAATAATAAAATTGGTTTAATAAATAAAAGATTTATAATAAAGTTATTTGTTTTTTAAATTTATTTAGTAGCCTATTAATCTATTCCTAAATATAGATTAAATAATTTAGCCCAACTAAAAATTAAACTAAATTTACTACTGACAAAAAATTAAGTCTAAGTAAAATATTATTATTATTATTATTATTATTATTATTATTATTATTATTATTATTATTATTATTATT
>CAOJRP010000031.1 GCA_948442015.1 uncultured Erysipelotrichaceae bacterium | reverse complement strand
TACTCGTTATTCTTTTGATTTTAAAAATATTGAAAATCTTATCTTTAATATAATCTCCTCTATTTAATTATTTACGTAAAGTTTTTATGCGATTGCCTTAAAAACTACTTATGGCAATCGCATAAAAAATAGTATTGATAATCTAACCTCAATAAAATAAGGGATTAGTCAAAAATATTTATATTACAAACTTCATGTAACAAAAATTTACTAAATTGATTTTTTTAAGTATTTATGGGACTTTTTTACTTTGTGTCAAATTTTTATGCGATTGCCTTAAAAACTACTCGTCATTCTAATCAAAGTTGTTTTTTATCCATATTCTTAATTTATCTCTAAAATACTTTTAACTTCTTTAATTGACTTATTAGTTGATTTAGAAATTAATTCTAATGAAACATCATTTTTAAACATGGATTTAATCATATCCATTATAGTTTCTTTTTTTCCTTGTTCAAAACCTCTTTTAGTACCATCCTCATATCCATCCTCAAATCCGTCTTCATAACTCTGCTCCATGTTAGCTTTCTCATGATCATATGATTCGCCAAAGCCACAATCTACTATTGCTTCCATTGCTTCACTTACATACTCCCTCACTATTTCCACCTCTTCCACTAGTCTTTTTAACTTTTAAATGTGGTGTTAGTATAGATTTATAGACACTCCTTTCGTTTTTGATATTTTAACATATTGTCCACACTTTTGTGTCTATAAATCTATACTAACACCATATCTAAAATAAATAAATAAATAAATAAATAAATAAATAAATAAATAATTTGATAATTAATTTTCAAATATTTACGCTGTGTATTAGTTTGTGCGTGATAATACGTAATTAGGAGTGTTTCAAATACTGATTTGACCAATAATTTAGTAGTTATCACGTACTATCTAGGACAGAGCGAATATTTAAGAATATATTTTTATTTATGATCTCTTTCCATTAGTCGCAAGCACTAAAATGAGTATTATTACAGAGACAATAAAAATACTTGCACAAATTATTAACGTATAATCTTTTTCTTCTTCTATTTTTTTATCTTCTATTTCTTCTTTATCTTCTTTAGGGCTTGTTATAACAAATTCACTAAAATGAGAAGTTTTAAAAATCAAAGTATCATTTTCATATTTTGAATCAATTTTTTCTAATTCTTTATCATTATTATAGTAATAAACAATATATTTACCATTGTCTATTTTAATTCTTACTTCTACTTCATCACTTGGCTCGATTAAATCTTCTCCATCTTGTAATTTAAAATTATATATATATTTTATATCTTCTTTATTTATTTTTCCTTCTATTTCCTCTTTTAAAGAATCCATTTTATTTTCAGCAATAAAAACTGTTCCCATTGGGACTTTACTATTACTTTTAATTTTTATATTAAAACCCTTATTTTCAAAATTAATTACTTTACTATCTAAAGAATTTTCATTATTAACAGGATTATTTAACCTTAAAACAATATATTTTTCTTCGATACTAAGAGTATAATTACCATTTAAATATGTTTTTATCCTTTCTTCCAAATTAGGTGTTTGATAATTTAACATATCATTCATAGAAAGACCAATTTCTTGAAATCTTAGCACTCCATTACCACTTAAATTTATGATACTGCCAGCACTTTCTTCAATAAAATTAATTGTATTTTCACCATTTATTTCCCAATTAGATTCTTTATATAACATTACATCATATGTATTAAAATTATTTAATCTTATTCTATAATCTCCTAGAGCTTCTATGGTATCATTTTGATATTTCCCTACTTCATTAGAAATCATCCCATCATAACTTGTTGTATATGCATTATCAATACTATTATGCCACATAAAATAACTCTCGGAAGCATTTACATCGCATAAACATATTAAAAACGCGAACATAAAAAGAAAAATTTTTCTCACTTTGCCAACTCCTATCTTTATTAATTATATCACAAGCTATAATAAAATATAAATTTATTCAATATTATCTAAGTAATTATTTATTTCTTCGCTTGTAAACCCTTTTAAATAGAGTTTATTCTTCAATTGATAAATAAGCTCACTTCCTTGATATTTTTTACTTAATTTATTAAATAATTTATTTCCTTCTTTAAATACAATATTTTCATCTACTTTAATTTCTCTTGCTTTAAATTCTTCATTTATTAATTCTTTACTATATCCCATATTTCCTAAATCATAGATTATTTTATCTTGTAATTTTTTTAAAGAATTATTATGATTTGCTTTAACTTTTTTATTTATTATCTTATCAATTCTTTCTATCCAGACACTCTCTTCAATCTTACTTAATTCTTCTATAATATAACTTTCTTCAATTCCTAATTTTTTTAATTCTCTTTCTATTTTAAAAGGCCCATTTAACGTTAAATTAAGTTCACTATTAATATAAGCGCTTGTAAACAATATATCATTTAAATACCCATCTATTTCTAATTTATTTATTGTTTTAATAATTGTTTTCTTATCATAATTTTTTTCTAAGTATTTTATAATTTCTAGTTTACTTCTTAACTTTTTATTAATATATTTGATAGCTTTATAGTATGATTCTAACTCAGCATTATATTTCATTATTTCTGATAATTTTTTATTATCGATTTTTTTATTCACAAGCAAATTAAAATGAACAATTACATCATCATATAACTTAATCATTGATTCATCATCAAATGTAAGTAAATAATTATTATCCTTTAATTTTTTAAATTTAACTATTTCCATTAACATCATCTCTAAAGCTATTATATAATATCGAACATTTATTTGTCAATAACTTTATTGTATATTTTTTTCAGAAATCAATTCACTTAAATAGACTATCTTTAATCCTTTACTTTTTATATAATTTATAACTGTTTCAATTTCTTTTGTAGCTAAATCTTTATTTATCTTTATAATAGATCCATTTTCGACCTCTTTTTTAAAGTTAACTAAATTAGATTTATTAAGTTCCTTAGCTTCAACTAAATAATAATTTTTCTTTTTACATTCCTTTAAATTAACTTTACTATTTACAAGGCATATTCCTTTATTTTTTTCTTTTTTCGTTAATTCTTTATCTAATTCATTAAACTTATTATATTCATTATTAATGACTTCTTCTTTTTCAAAGTAATTATTTATATCTACCAAAAAAGAATATTTAATTTTTAACTGATCTAAAAAGATAGCAAGATCTTTATTATCTATTATTAAAGCCACTTCTTTTTTTTCTTTATTACCACTAATAATTGTTTTGTCTTTATTATTCTCTAAAGATATTTTAGGAGATATTTGTTCATATACTAAATAATATTCATTAAAAATATTATATGGTCGCATTTTATTAAAAGAATCCAGTTCGTTTACGACTAACCCATTTAATCCAGGTATAATATAATTATCATTAATTATAGCATCAATACTAGACACAGTTTTACTATCTTTAATCTCAATAATATTTTTCATAATGGGATTAGCATTTCGAGCAAGAATTGCTGCTTTATTAGTATAATAAAAACTAAAAATTAAAATAGCAAATAATCCTAGATATTCTAGTATTTTTTTCATTTCATCACCTAATAAATATATATGCCTCATAAAAAAACAATATTAATTATTTCTTTTAAAGGATTTTAGTGTTTTATATCCATAAATTTAATCATATTAAAAGAGTAAATACATACTCTCCTTGCTAACTTATAATCAATTTTCTTTTTTCTCCATAGAATCATAATAATCATCATAATTATTAATTACTTGTTCTTTTTCTACTAATGTACAAACAAATCCATCATTTTCTAAATATTTTAAGTAAGTATTAAAATCTCCATTATTCATATTTGGATATTCTAATATATGATAATACATCTGAGTTTTAGTTAAAGTGCTAATATTATCTTGTTCTTCATAAAATTTGTTTTCAAAATTTGTCGGCAAAGAAGATGTATTATTATAATCATTTAAATTGCTAAAAATGTAATCAACATAATAGTATCCTAAACTTACAGTATCTTCTACCCCTTCATTAAATGAAAACTCATAACGATAGTGTTTTTTAATGTTTATCTTATTGTCTAAAATATCAGAACTACCATTTTTTTCACAAGAATATTCTTTATAAATATAATTTTTCTTTCCTAGTAACTCTTCAATTTCATCAGCTGTTTTTTTCTGTTCTTCTTTTAGAAGATCCTCTTTTTCCTCTACTTTAGGCGGTTCTTCTTTTTTATTGTTTATCTTAAGTAATCCTATCGTACAAATAATTGTTATAATTAATAATACCATAATTAACAATAAAAATTTTTTATTATTTTTGTTCTTTTTTTGTTTATTATCTTCTTCATATAATATTTCTATTTGTTGCATAAATCCTCCTCAAATTTTTAAAAATGACATTTTCTATCTCTCGAATCAAAAGTTCCTCCTTTAGGACAATAATAGCATGTACCATTTTTTGAACTAGAACTTTTTGCAGCACTAATATTTGTATAAGAAATACCATCTAGAATACCACTCCATTTTGGACAACCATAAGTTTTTTCATTAACTGTTTCACAACAGTCACCACCACTGCATTCACCATAATTACCTGAACAATGGTTGTTACCACCAGGACATGTATCAGGTCGTAACGAAGCACTGCAGCAAAACCATTTCCATTGTTCGCGCAAGGTACAAGAATCACCAGACATCTTACATTTCGTTGCTGTACTACCACAACCTGGATCAATAGATCCAGTAAAAGTAGTGTTCCAACAATCAGACGTAAAATAACATCTATGAGTTACTGAATGAGATCCTGTTACTACAGTTTTAGCATATGGTGCATCATAACTATGTTGTGCTTTAAATGATGTTGCAGCACTAAGACCATTATTACATGTTGCTGTACAACTCACGTCATATATCCCTGTCTTTAGACTTTCTGGCGGGACACAAACTACTTTCTCTAAACCTGATACTCCACAAATGGCAATTATATTATCAACAAATTTATAGTCTTCATTACCTAAATTTTTTGGATTATCTTTAGGACTAATTTTTGGTAGTTCTTTATCTATTCTAAGTCCTTTGCCACCATTTATTCCCGTTGTATCACATTTAGCTGTCACTCCAAGAGGTGTTTTTATATAGCCATAATATTGTTGGGTACCATTTTCTGTTACTATATATTTTCTTGTAACATTTTCTTTTTCTTTGACATACCCACTATAGATTCCTCCACTATAAATTGGACTATTACTAGTTCCAAAATAATAATTATAACCAGTTGAACCAGCAGTAGAAGTTGTAAATGTTAATTCTACATCAGAAGTATACCAACCATTATTTCCTAATTTACCATCTGTTACACTTATAACACAACTTGGCTTAGTATCATCAATATTAATTATCTCTATTTTTTCTGGACCTCGACCATTATTATTATCATTAATATTTCCGACGTTATCTTCGGCATAGACATAATATGTTCCAAGACCTAACTCAATTTCTAAAATATTATCTATTAAAGGTTTCGTTGGATCATTCATTAACTCTCCTTGATCAAAGCCATTTGGAGAAGTCGTAACATAAAAAGTTTGCAAACCTGATCCTGATCCATCGCTACCCTTAATTGTGACTTTCTTTTTTGAACTTGTCG
Organism: uncultured Erysipelotrichaceae bacterium; assembly: GCA_948442015.1. Lineage (GTDB taxonomy): Bacteria > Bacillota_I > Bacilli_A > RF39 > UBA660 > CAOJBM01. The sequence continues at coordinate 7,563 of CAOJRP010000031.1, read as the reverse complement.
TATAGTTACCATCAACCTGTGTTGTTATACTAGGTGCTTCTTTATCAATTCGCACAGTTACATCATTACTTTTTATTCCATATATCTTATCATTTTCACTAGTTTTAGCTAAATCTATTGCTATATTATATTCTGTATTTAAAAGTACTTCTGTATCTACTAAATAAGCATTAGCATATTTCGTTGGATCAATATTTTCTTTTTTAATATCTTTAACACTTATTGTATTATACTCTTCAACACTTTTTTCTTCACTAAAAGCTCCATTTGTATAAATTACTCTTGTATAATCTTTATACCCCTCTTCTGTTGGTTCGACTACTAATAAAACTGCATATCTTGTCCATGGTAAGATGGTATTTTTATCATCACGTTCTTTTAATGTCTTTAAGACTTTTCTAGTTACTATGTCATATTCATATGCTGCAATTTTTACTTTTGCTTTTTCTTCTTCTTGGTCACTTAAATCGCAATCTTTTTCTCCTGTAAAGTTTGCTTTTACTATTCCATCTTCAATCGTAACATCGATTGTATTACATAGCATTGATGTATCATCTCTTGGATCATTTACTTCCATTAATTCTGTATCTTCATTATATTCATCAGCTTGATAAAAAGATTCGGCAACTAGTCTTTTAACTGTTATTGTCGTGGTCCTTCCTAAATTAGTCTCTTCTGCCCATTTCTCTGCTGCTACTTCAATTGTCAATACTTTATTTTTATATGTATGCTCCTTCTGGTTTTCAAATACCCTTGTATATACCCCTCCTGCTAAAGCTATTATTATTCCGAGTATCGCCATTGCTCCTAATAGTTCAACTAGAGTAAATCCTTTTCTATTCATAATTACTCTCCTTTTTTTAGTACCAAAGTTTACTAACGCTAATATTGTTACTTTCTGGCTTTGGATTAGGTAAATTAAACTCTATTATATTTAATAATTTAAATGCCCTTCCAAAAACAACTGCATTTCCAGGCATTAAAGTTTTAATTTTTTCTATTATTTCAAAAGTCATATTAGCAGATATTGCTTTTATAATATCCAAGTCTTTCGGATAAATCATTCTAAAAACAATAAAATTAGAACATTGACTTAAAACTGTTGCTGATAGTTCACTAGGTCTTTGAGTTATTACTCCTAAAAGAAGTCCATACTTTCTACCTTCCTTAGTAATCCGGTCAAATATATTATATCCAATAAGTGAAGTATCACCATCATCTTTAATATAACGGTGAGCTTCTTCAACTATCATATGAATCGGAAAACTTCCTTTCTTCTCTAAACTAGTTGTAAAATCAAAAAATATTTTTGCTAATAATTTTGTTATTATAGTTGCGAATCGATCATCTAAATCACTTAATTCCAAGTTTATAACTTGAGCTATTTCACCATTTTTACTAAATAAACTTTTAATATATTGTTCTCTAGTTATCACACTATTAACCTCGAAGAACTTCTTATTTTCACTATTAATAATCGCATGCAATCTTAGTTTAAGAGCATTAGCATTATCATACACTAAAGAAGAATTAAATATTCCTTCACTCATTAAAGCAAATTCTAAAGCATAATATAAATCATCTAGTGTATAATAAAAATCTTTTTTTACTTGTACCTGTTCAATATTAATTTTCGAAAAATTTTCTAGTAAATCAATTATCAAATTAACATTATTAATTTTACCTTGATTGTCAATATTTAAACATTGTTTTAAAGTCCTATTATATCCTGGTTGTTCAATAACAGTATTTAAATTTAAAGTAGAAGTGTTAAAACGCATTAATAAAGCAATTACTTGATCTCTCATTTGAGCCCCATCTTTTCCACTAGTTAGGATATCTAATAATGCTTTAGCAATAATATCATTTTTATATTTAAGAATTTCTACTTCCTTACTTGTAAAAATATAGCAAAGTTTTAAAGCATTTGATAGTATAGGAAGATCTCTAGAATTACTAGCATTTAGTAATATTGCTATTTCATCTACACCTAAAAAATAAGAAGGTATCTTAATGATACTATCATTTTCTTTTTTTATTCTAGTAGTATAATTTTTAAAACAAATATTAGGAATTCTATTTAATTCTTTTAGAGAACTATTATATTCTCCATAAGTGTCAAAAAGAATGATATGAGCATTAATTGGAAGTTTATCATCATTATATGAAAAAATATTTTGGATTATGCTTGCTACACCACAGGATTTACCGCTACCAGTACTTCCAACGACTGCAAAATGAGAAGATAAAAAATCATCAATATCAACTGTAATTTTATAATTCTCATAAACGTCAGAATTCCCTATTAATAAGGTATTAGTAGCAGAATAATCTTGGTTTCCTAGTAATAACTCTAATTCTCTTTTTGTGATAATACGACAGCTAGTTTTAAACGATGGTTTTTTAATTACACCAAGAGAGAAAACATCATTTTTTATTTGACCTAATAAATTAATTATAATTTCTTCACTTGTAATACTAGTTATTTCTCCAACAATTTTACGGTCATTTTCGACAAAAACAACATGATAATTTAAAATATTATTTTCAGGTTTTGAAAATAGATTTTTAATTTTAACTATATTATCAGAAAAACTAATTATTTCACCAAACATAAAAACCAACACCTATTCTATATAATATTTTATCATTTAAAAAACCAGATTACAATCTAGTTTTTTAAATATTTTACTTATGTTACTTGAGTAATCTTTCTAATAATTTTTCTTCATTATATCTTTCATTCTTAATAACTCTTTCTGGTTCATCACAAATATAATTTCTAGAGTTTACTAATGAAATAAAATTATCATCAAATAAAACATCATTACTAAATAATGAGAATTTAGTATCATAAACTAAAGATAATACTCCATTTTCATCTTCTTCATACATAGAATTATCTTTTTTAAAATTATTATAATCAAACTCATTGTTAAAAGTTACATAAGCTTTTACTGTACTTGAAGTTATTTTATTATCATTATTATTAACTAAAAAGGAATATGTTTCATAATAATTATATTTTATATTATTATAATAGTTTTCTTTAGAATCAGTACTGCATCGATAAAATTTATAATCATATTCTTTATCATCAGTATCCTCATCATTTAAAATATTGCTATCCCCATTATTATCACTATCATTATTGTTGTTTATTTCTTCCTTAGGAATATCTTGTTCCTCTTCTTTAAAAATACTCCTCATTCCCACAAATGTTAACAAACTAACAAGAATAATAACTAATATTACTATTTTAGAATTATTATTTTTTTTAGACAAATGTGGTTCAAGAATTTCTATAGTACTATTAGTATCTTCTAATGTTTCAATATCTTTTTTCATAAGTATCACCATCATCCTAAGACAAAAGCCTCAGCTAGTGAAGAGCCATCACCACCTGACAAAATAGACGAATATTTTGCTTTAACTATAATTCGAACCGCGTAGGTTTTTTCACGATTTTTTTTGTCACAATCACAATACAAGTTAACCGTTCCTCCATCTGCAAGGCCATTTCCTTTAATAATCCATAATCGATGGTCATCATATCTATCACATTCTTGAAATCCTATGATATTACCATGATCATCATAAATATCCCATCCTGGTTCTTTAGTAATTCTACGCATACCAACCCAATACGTTTTCGAGTTTCCAGCTTTTAAAGTTCCAAATACATCATTTGCTGCTTTTATATCTTTATTATTGCTATCCCATTCATCAAGTTTCTTATTTTTTGGCTTTGAAGTTTTCCCAGTATCACCAAAATATCTTGAACCAGTTGTTAAACTACTTTCATAAGTTTTAGCTACATCTCTTAAAGTGTCTAAACTATTGTTAAATCCACTAAAACCTCTTAGTTTCAAATTACCACAAGCCTCAACTGACATCATCTCAAATGTTTCATTTTCTTCGTCTACATCAATAATACGCCAATAAGATAAATTACAATAAGCCCCCAAAGGTTCATATTTTACAAAACCACCAGAATTTATTTCTAAACCCTTAGCCATATATGACGAAACATCACTGCAAAGTCCAGAACCGCTACAAGTTTTAGCATACCAATATTGCCCTTTTTTATTTTCTTTTGATACTTCTTGAACAGTAATTTTTTCTGTACTTGTTGGATTATTAGTTGTTCCATAATAATAAATATTACCACTAATATTTTCTGGGCTAACACTGGCAGTTAAAGTAAAAGGATCTTTATGAAACTTCCCGCTCTCTTTATTATCACTTGAAGTTATTATTGGAATTTTAGGTACAATTGTATCAACATTAACTCTAATGCTACAAGCATTTGTTAATCCAAGAGAAGTTTTAATATATCCATAATAAACATGTTTATTGGTATCTAAAGTTATCGATTTATTAATTTCTGTCGTTGCAAAACCAGATGCTACTCCACCAGAATAAGTAGGTATACTACTTGTTCCAAAATAATAATTATATCCAGTTGATCCTGGCTCTGTAACTTTAAAAGTTAATATTACCTTTTTATTATACCACCCATTATAATCAGGACTTCTATCTAAAGTAAAGGAGCAATTAGGGGGATTAGAAACAATATTAATCATTTTGATAATTTCAGGTAATTCATTTCTATTTCCTACATTATCCTCAGCATAAACAGAATAGACTCCTTCTTTTAAAGTAATTTTCATTGTATTATTATTTTCTTGAGCATTAAAATCATCTGGTTTATTAATCAACTTTCCATCTACATCATAAATATAAAATGTTTTTAAACCTGAGCCCGCTCCATCACTAGCTTTTAAAGTTAATTCTTTATCTGTAGTAGTATATTCATTTTCAAAATCATATGTTAAACTAGGTGTTTCTTTATCTATTCTTACAGTTATATCGTTACTTTTTATTCCATATATCTTATCTTGCTCACTTGTTTTAGGTAAATCTATTGCTATATTATATTCTGTATTTAAAAGTACTTCTGTATCTACTAAATAAGCATTAGCATATTTCGTTGGATCAATATTTTCTTTTTTAATATCTTTAACACTTATTGTATTATACTCTTCAACACTTTTTTCTTCACTAAAAGCTCCATTTGTATAAATTACTCTTGTATAATCTTTATACCCCTCTTCTGTTGGTTCGACTACTAATAAAACTGCATATCTTGTCCATGGTAAGATGGTATTTTTATCATCACGTTCTTTTAATGTCTTTAAGACTTTTCTAGTTACTATGTCATATTCATATGCTGCAATTTTTACTTTTGCTCTTTCTTCTTCTCTATCACTTAAATCGCAGTCTTTCTCTCCTGTAAAATTTGCTTTTACTACTCCATCTTCAATCGTAACATCGATTGTGTTACAAAGCATTGATGTATCATCTCTTGGATCATTAACAACCATTAAAGCAGTATCTTCATTATATTCATCAGCTTGATAAAAAGATTCAGCAACAAGTCTTTTTACTGTTATCGTCGTTGTTCTTCCTAAATTAGTTTCTTCAGCCCATTTCTCTGCTGCTACTTCAATTGTCGATACTTTATTCTGATAAGTATGTTCTTTTTGATTTTCAAATACTTTTGTATATACCCCTCCTGCTAAAGCTATTATTATTCCAAGTATCACTAGTGCCCCTAGTAATTCAACCAAAGTAAAACCTTTTCTATCCATAAGCAACTTCCTCACTATTATTGTTGATAATATTTTACCCCTCCGAAGGTGGGAAGTCAAGAAAATAAAAAAAGACAGCATAAATACTTAACTATCTTTTGGATATTTTTGTTTTAAACTTCTTGAACAACAGCTATAATCATTGGTTTACATTCTGTTTCTTGATATAAATATTTACCTAATTCTTCTCTTATTTCACTTTTAATTTTATTATATTCAACATAATTATCAGTAATATTTCTTTCTATAACATTAAGAGAAATCTTTTTAATTTCTTCAATCATCTCTAAAGAATCTTTAACATAAATAAAACCTCTTGTCGTCACTTCAGGACCAACTAATAAAACTTTTTCTTTTTTACTAATTGTGGCACTTATTAAAACAATACCACTTTCGCTTAACATCTCACGGTCTTTAATTACTAATTCTCCTACATCATCATTACTTTTTCCATCAATTAAAACATCATTTACTTTTACTTTAGAAGAACTATCAACAAGTTCTCCATCAGTTATCTCAATTACTTCACCATTTTGTTTTAAAATTATATTATCTTTATCAATTCCTAATTTATTAGCTAGATTAGCGTTACCAACCATATAACGATATTCCCCTTTAACAGGAATATAATATTTAGGATTTAATAAGTTAATCATTAACATCAAATCTTCTGAAGAAGCGTGATGAGTTATATTATAAGTTTTTGGGATTGATTCAATAGCACAACCATACATAGCTAATTCGTTTTCTATTTTAACGAGAATTTTTTCACTACTATCTTCTCTAGGTTCTGCAAAAACAATCGTATCTGTTTCTTTTAATTTAATAAATTTATCATAACCATTTAAAATCTTACTTATCGAGTTATAAGGATTCTCTTTATTATCAGATACTAAAATAATGCTATTCCTATTATCCAAATCGCTTAAATCTCCTAAAACGTTCTCATCAAATTCTAAATATCCTTCTTTTTTGGAATAATTTACTATATTTTGTAAAAGTTTTCCCATAATAACTATTTTACGATGTAAATTTTTGGCACTATCAAATATTTCTTGGATTGTATATAAGTGATTAGGAAGTAATAAAAAGAGTACTCTTTCTTGATGATGATTTAAAATATTTTTAAAATGACTAGTCAAACGATGAGTTGGGGAAGTATGCCCAACTTTTTCAGAAAAAATAGACTCTGATAATAAAGCTAAAACTTTTTGTTTTCCTACATAAGCTACTTTTCCTAAATCCATCGCATATTGTTTTTGCATATTTGGGTCGATTATGAAATCTCCTGTATAACAGATTGCTCCATCTTTCGTATTTATTACAAACATTACAGCATCAGGTACAGAGTGATTAACATTTATTGGAAATACACTTATATCATTTGGGAAATTTATTTTCTTATGAGCAGTAATCATCGTAATTTTTTTACTATCAATACCTTCATTTTCCAAAATAAATTTTGTAAACTTTGTTGCAAAAACTTTAATAGTAGGAATAGCTTTAATTAAGTCTCCAATAGCACCCATGTTTTCATAATGACCATGAGTTAAGAACACACCTTTAATTCTTTTTTTATTTTTTACTAAAAATTCAAAATCAGGAATCACATAATCTATCCCATATAAATTTTCATTAGCAAACTTTAATCCACAATCAAAGACAAATAAACTATTATCTATATCAACTACATAGCAATTTTTTCCATTTTCATCAAGTCCACCCAAACTAAAAATTTTTATTTTACTCATAAACGCATCTCTTTTCTTTTTTTTTTTTATTTTATTTTATAAAGGCATTTGCTTGTTAACATTATAACAAACTATTAAATACTTTTCAACTGGGTTAGAATTTATGTTTATTTTGATAACGATATCCCGTTTCAATATAAATTTTGATTTGGATATCC
>CAOJRP010000030.1 GCA_948442015.1 uncultured Erysipelotrichaceae bacterium | reverse complement strand
AGGCGAAACCTAATCAAAATAACTCTTTTATTTAAATCTCATGTCTTTAACCTGATTTTTCTATTTCACTTTTCACTAACTTAGCATGCACCACTTGTCTTTTTGTTGTCCCAGTCGTTCCATAACAAGTAGACAAAGTAAGGATTTTATCACTAGTATTTACTTCAACATCAAATTTCTTCTTACTACGACTTTTCATTGTTTTTATAAAACTATTAAATGCTTTATCGCTACCAAAAGAAGTTGTAATATAATATTCTTCTTTTTCAATTATATAGTAACTAAATATTTCATAAGTTAAAGTCTTATTATCCGTATTAATTATTTCAATAAAGCGTTTACTATCATCATCAAAATAACCTTTTTTTAGCATTTCTCTTAAAGAACCAAACATTGTATTATCATAAAGAGCATGGCCAAAGATAACGACATTTCGATCATCAAATCCTTTATTTCGATAATCCATAAAAATAGTTCCTGATTGATTACTTTTTCCAGTAAAAGTACGTAATAGATAGTAATCATTATCAAATGAATGAACGATTGGATAATTAATTTTTTCATCATTATACCTTATCCACCCAATGACATCTTTATTAACTTCCTTTAATTTATCAAAATCAATTGTTACAACTTTGTTATTATCCTCATCAACTTCTACTTTAACATATTCTTCGACTAATTCTTCAGTTTCAACCTTATTTTCGTGAGTATCTTTATAAAAAGTTACTATTTTAAAAGTTGAAAAAAGAAATACTATTATCAAAACAATTATAACAATATTTCTCACTTTTAATCTTTTTAACTTCTCTTTCATCTTAAAGCCAGCTTTCTTTTCTACAAATAGTATAAAATATCTAAGAAGAAAAGTAAATCTATTTTAAATTATCGTTTATTACACCATTAATTAAATTCAAATCAGATGGTATAATCCAAGGAATATTGCCTTTTCTAAATAATGCTAAAGGAATAATCGCTCCACTTCTTGCACCATCCATCCATTTAGGATTGCTAGGCATTAATTTATATAATTCATCCATTGTAATCTCATTAAATACTTTCTCTGTACCTTCAATATAATCATCAAAACTTACCATGTATTTATGAATGCCATCGTCAAATAAAGTATTAGGAACTAAGTTAAAATCGGTTAATAACTCAAAGCGTTCCTCACCACCAGTAAATATTGCACAATCATAATCTTGGTCTAAAGATAAATCTTTTAATCTATCTAAAACAAAATCTGTCATTTCACTAACTGATACACCACTAATACTTTCATTAACATTATCAAAATTATTTAATAAATCAGCTACCCCTATTTTTAAATTCACTGTATCAATAATATCTTTCCCTTTAAAAGTAACTAACTCAGTTGTCTTACCACCCATATTAATAATTAAAACTTTTTTATCTTGATAATCATTTTGTAATGCTTTTCCTAAATAGTAATTTTCAATTCCATGACTTATAATATTAAAATATAAATCAAATTTATCATTAAATAACTTAACTAATTCAGTCTTTTTCTCTTGCACTAATTCTCTAAAAATACCAGTAACATAAATAAATGTATTTTCATATTTTAAATCATATTTTTCTTTTAAGTTAGTAAAATAAGTACATAACTCATTTAAGTTTGCTTCACTTATCCCCTTTTCCTTATCAAAATCATTTTTAAAATAAATCGAGTTTTCTTCAAGTAGTTTTAACTCATTAGTATAACCATAAACTTTAATTGTTGATGAACCTAAATCAATGTAATACTGCATAATATCCTTCTTTCTAAACTAATTATAATATAAAAAAGTTCAAATGTTAAATATTTTAAACTTCTAATCTACATCCTTTAATAAATCAGCAAAACTTTTATATCTTTTAGCTTCAACTTTTCCATCTATTATATCTTCACTTTCTTCTAAAGCAGAAAGTAATTTATCATTAATAGCAAAAGATAAACTTTTTTCATGTTCACATTGTTTCAAAAGCATCATAATTATATGAGTATTATCTATTTCTTTTTCTAAATCATTATTAATTTCAATGATTTTATAAGTTTTATTAGTCATTTTAAACATCACTATTCTTCTTAATCTATTATTTGTTTTCTTTTCGAAATAATACTATTTAAAATTATAAACAAAATACTAAAGAATACTAACATCCCCATATTAATTATAACTGGTTTTAAAGAATTAAAATTAAATACCTCTAAATACTTCACTGTTTCATTAGTATTAATAAACCAATAACTAGGTAATATATGAGCTATTTTAATAATAAAACTAGGTAGATATTCGACTGGTACAAAAGCACCACATAAGAAACTAGAACCCAAAGCAACAACGTTAACAATACCATTTATAGCATCTTTATTGTTTACTATCGTACTAATTAATAGAGCTAAAGTTACAGACATAATTGTAAAGAGTAACGAATTAACTAAATAAATTATTCCTCCACTAGTAAATATAACCTTACCACATAAAATAATACTCATAATGACATAAATTAACCATAAAGTAAAAGCAAATAAAAGATTAGATAAAAGTAAAATACGATTATGTTTTTTATAATTCATACTACTGATAATTATTCTCTTCCTTACATTTCTACTATTAAAAGAAGATATAATCAAACAAATAACATAAATAACACCAGCTAACATACTATAAGATAAAAAATTATAGAAGAAAGTTGCTTTTGCTAATGATGAAACATCTACTTTGCTATCTAATTCAATACTTGTTTCCGTTTCTAACACTTCATTTATCTCTCTTATTAACTCTTCTTCATCTTGATAAATTCCTTGTAAAGTATTAGCTACCTTTAAATATCTCTCTAGCAGCATTTCTTCAAAACTAGCTTGTGCATCAGTAGTACTTTTAACTTCAATAGTAGGATTCTTTCCATTTAAGAAATCATTACGATAATTTTTAGGTATATAAACAATATAATTAACATCACGATAGAATAAGGCATCATCTAATCTTTCTTCATCTAATTCCACAATATTACTATTATCTTTAAGATAGTTAACTAAATTTTTTGTAATCCCCTCTTCTTCATCATTATTCATAATATAAACATCAGGTTTATCTGCTACAAAGGAAATACTTTTATCATTAGTTTGAAAATTAAAAGCCCCAAAACAAATCAAAATTACAGTATATAAAATAATAGGTGACTTATTTTTATTTAAGACCTTTAAAAAAGCTTTAAATACTGTCATATCTTTCCCTCCTTAAACTAATGAATGCAATGAAAATCATTAGAAATGCAAAGATTAGTAAACTAACTATATTAAAATAAAAACGATTAAATGTATCATAGTAATATAAAGAATAAAAACCATCTGTTATCATGTTAGCAGGATTTAATTTATTAACTATTGGAACATTTTTATCTACCATATATTTCATTGTAATGCCCATCATTCCTGATAAAAAGCACCCTAACATTGTAAAAGATATAACTAATCCTAATTTCGTATTTTCTTTTACTTTAAAGACAGCTCCAAGCATTAATCCAAGCGACAATCCAGCTAAAGAACCTACAACACTTAAGAGAATCACTTTGAAAATATGAGGGCCATAATCAACTTTTAAAACAAAAATGGTGAATATAAGAAGTAAAAATAAACCAATCAGTTGCACAATATAACTAGCACATAAACTACTTAAAACAATTTTTAGTTTTGACAAAGCACTTACCGCAACTCTTTTTCCAACACTACTCATATTAGCTAGACACTTATTAATAGCTGTCATTCCTAAGATTCCACCATATAGACAAGTCATAGCAATAAGCGTATAAAATTCAATCATTGTATAACTTAAGTTAGTAGTGCTTATATCTTCAATATTAGCTTCACTTTCATTATATAGTTTTATTGCATTTTGATAAATATTTTCATAATCAGTGAATTCTTTAGTACTATTTGCTACAATATCATTAACGATTCTCTTTGTTGTATCAATCTCCTCTAAAACATATTTAAAAATCGTTTGATTAACTCCATTTTCTTTCACAATAATTTTATTTTCTTCATCTGTTACTAAAAGATAACCACTAATTTCGTTATTGGAAAGCATTGATGAAGCATGTTCTAAAGAAACATAAGAAATATTAAAAAGCTTATTATCCCCTTTACTTAATCCTTCAAAAGTAGTTACTAAGTCTTGTTTATTTTTAAATTCCTCATTATCAACAATCGCAATATCAATAACATCTAACTTTTCATTTTTTTCAATATCACGAAAAGCCATATAAAAGAAAGTTCCTAAAATTAAAGGAAAAGCAAAAGTCCAAAAAATTAAAGCTTTACTTCGAAAAAGTATTTTTAAAGAGTACCAAAAATTATGCCTAAACATTAGTCACGTAACTCCTTACCTGTAAGTTCTAAGAAGACATCATTTAATGTTGGTCTTTCTGAGAAGATTTTGTTGTAAACGACTTTTTCATCTTTTAAGAAATCAATTAATTCTACTAAATTATTTTTTCCTTTTTTATATGTTACTATTAAAACGTTATTAGAAAACTCTACTTCATCAACAGTTTTAAATTCTTTTATTTTCTCAATTGTGCTTTCTTTTAAGTTTTCAACTTCAACAGTTACTTTTTCTTCAATATTAGCTAATTCTTTTAATTCATCACTTGTTCCATTTGCTAGAATTTTTCCTTTATCTAAAATAATAATTCGATCACAAAGTATTTCTACTTCTTCCATGTAGTGAGTAGTATAAACGATTGTTGCTCCATTATCTCTTAGTTTCTTTATACCATCTAAAATATTATTTCTACTTTGAGGGTCGACTGCAACAGTTGGTTCATCTAAGAAAATTAGTTTTGGTTTATGAGCTATCCCACAAGCTATATTAAGTCTTCTAAGTAAACCTCCCGATAATTGTTTAGGATAAAAAGTCATAAATTCTTGTAATCCAACTAAGTTAATTGCATCATCAACATAGGTTTTTCTTTTCTCTTTATCTTTAATATATAACCCACAGAAATAATCAATATTTTCATAGACAGTTAGTTCTTCAAAGACTGCTACTTCTTGGAATATGACACCAATATCTTTTTTAATATCATAGCTATCAGGTTTAATAGTTTTGCCAAAAATTTTAATATTTCCTTTATTAAAACTAATTAGGGATAAAATACAATTTATCGTCGTACTTTTTCCACTTCCATTGGGTCCTAAAAGTCCTAAGATTTCTCCTTCATAAACTTCTAGTGATAAATCATCAACTGCTTTCAATTTCTTATAAGCTTTTGTTAAGTTTTTTACTTCAATTATTTTTTTCATTTATTTTTCCTTCTTTCTCTTCTTGCAATAAAGCTTTAAATTCACTTGTTAGTAACTCATTTATTTCTTCATCAGTAAATGTACATTTACTGGCCACTAGCGTAGCTAGTCCGTGGGTAAAAATCCACATTTTCAAATGAAAAGATGGTATTTTCTTCTTATCTAATCCTGTATCATTTTCAATTAAGTCATATACTTTAAGATAATAATTGTTTTTTTCATTAACAAATTCTTCTTCCATTGGGCACTTATTATTTCCCAAAAATATTAACTTAAACATATTAGGTTCAGCTTTAGCAAATTTAATATAGTTAAGTCCAACTTGTTTATATTTTGAAATATTACTATCTTCTACTTTAGTAATTGTTTCATAAAACAATTCACAAATCTTAGAAAGAACAACGTTTTTTAATTCTTCCATATTTTTAAAGTTACTAAATATTGGCTGGACAGAACAACCTAGTTCTTTTGCCAATCTCCTAGCATTTATACTATTAAAGTTTTCACATCTTGCAATATTTACTGCTTTATTAATTATATCTTCTTTAGATATTTTAGCTATTGGTGGCATAACTCCTCCTTTATATAACGTTTGATATATAACATCAGTTATAATATAACATTAAATAGCTTTTTTATCAACCAAAACATTTAAAATAATTTATCATTTATAAATATATTTTTTAACATTCTACTATAATCACATGTAATAAAGTGTTATAATCTTAAGTAGATAAATAAAAGAAAGTAGGATAAAGATGGCTGATATTCAAATGATAAAACCAAATAGAGATTTAGCAATTAAATTAGATTACTTAATTTGTAAAAAAAATAAAGTGGACTGGAAACAAGGATATAATAGAAGGTGCATATTAACAGGGGAAGAACCACTTTTACAAGGAGATAAAACAGACCAAGAATATTACGGATTAATTTATGGACCCAAATTTCAATATTATTTATTGGAAGGAGATAATGTTATTGGAAGAGCTACCTTATCAGAAAGAGGCGATAATTTTGTAGATATCCAATATGTATTAATTGAAGAAGAATTTAAAAATAAAGGATATGGAACTAGATTTGTTCAAATGTTAGAAGATGAAATTATGAAAGATGAACAAGTAACAGGAATTATTATTGAAGATGCAAGTCATTTAGGACAAACAACTAAAATTGCAACTAAATTAGGTTATGAGTTAAACGAGCATGGTCAATTTATAAAATATCGACCTAATAAAGATAAAAATGTAGCATTGTAGTCAATTAAATAATTAGTAATGATTATTTTTTTTCTTGCAAAAATCTCAAAACAATATATAATAATTACTCAAGTTAAGAGGTGTTTATTTTGAAGAACAAGAAAAATATTATATTAATTGCTACTATTCTATTAGTTGTTAATTTAAGTGTATTCCTAATTTCTAAGACTTATAGTTTTGAAGAAGAATATACATTAATGACAGATATTGATTACAGTGAATCTTTAGAAAGTTTTGATAATCCCGAAAGAGGTTTTTATGAACCAATTGGATATTCTTTAAAAGTAGCGGATAATGAAGTTAAAGATTTAAATTATAACTTAGTTCATTTAAGAGTTGACTTAAGTGCTTTTACTGCATCTAATAATGGAATAGAAGATTTACAACTAACAGAAGATGCATTAAATGCTTTAGATAAAACTCTAAAAAATATTAAGAAGAACAATGGTAGTGTTATAATTCGTTTTGCTTATGATGGATTTAATGGAACAAAAGATTTAGAACCAGAACTTAATATGTTACTTACTCATATTGAACAATTAAAAACAGTATTTTATAGTAATAAAGATGTTATAAGTTATGTTGAACTAGGTTTCTTTGGTCCTTGGGGAGAAATGCATTCTAGTAGTATTTGTACTTTAGAAAATGTTAGTCTTGCCATTGATGCAATGTTAGAAAGTGTTCCAGAAAATATTACAATTGGTGTTCGAACACCTGCTTATTATGCTCACTTTGCTAATATCAATAGAAACACTTTAAATGAGAATATATCTACACCAGACTCTAAATATTATCGTATAGGATTATATAATGATGGTTATTTAGGTTCGGAAAGTGATTTAGGAACATTTCAAAATCGTGATATCGAAACAAAATGGTTAAGTAATCAAGCAACTCATACTTTCTATGGTGGTGAAGTAGTTGCAAATTTCGCCACTGGAACTCCTTTAAATACTGTAGAATACCTATCAAATGAAGCATTTATAACTCATACAACTTATTTAAATTTAAGATGGAATAATACTGTAATTGATAATTGGAAAAATACCTTGTATGATGGACAAGATGAATTATACAAAGGAAAAAGTGGCTTTGTATATATCAACAACCATTTAGGATATCGTTTTATTTTAAAAGAATCTAAAATAACTTCAAACATAAAACAAAACGACCCTTTACTTATTAAATTACAAATAAAAAATGTTGGTTTTGCTAATTTAATTAATAAGAAAAAAGTAACTCTTGTTTTACAAAGTGATACTAATACTTATGAAATAAACACTAATATTAATCCAACTAAATGGTTATCGAAAAGTATTTCTAATATTCCTATAGTAATAGCTAATTTACCTGAAAATATAGAAATTGGAGATTATAAAGTTTATTTAAGAATATCTTGTTATGGAGATTTATTTACTGATAATAATTATCAAACTATTAGATTTGCTAATAATAATGTTTATAACGAAGAGATTGGTGCTAATTATATTGGAAAAGTCACAATAAATGAAAAAATGGATGAACCTACAACTTTAGAACCAGTTAGTCCTCCTATAGAAACTCCTCCTCTAAATGAACCAGTTAAAGAAGAAGTACCAACAAATAACACAAATATTACTGAACCAATTGTGGAAGAAAAGAAAGAAAAGAAACCTATTAACTCTAATAAAACGGTAAATAAACCTGTTAATAAAAATGAGGTTATTAACAAGGATGAAATTAATTATGAAGAACCTAACGAAGAAGAATATATTGTAGAAGAAATTCCCAATAATAGTGAAAAAGAAGAAACAGCAAAGGAAGTAAAAGCTGAAAAAGAGAAGAAAAATTTTATTTCCAAAAGAAATCTCATCTTTGGTGGAATTACATTATTCTTATTACTTCTAATAATTTATGTTGATGTTAAATATTAAAAACTGATAAAAATCACTTATCAGTTTTTAAATACTTGTATTTTTTTATTTAAAAATTATATACTCTTCTAATAAATTATTATGTTAATTTTGAAAAAATTTTTCTATTTATAAATGCTAATTTTTTTACTTTTAACATTTTCATAAATATTTTCAAACACTTCTATTAATTCCTTAATCATCATTTCATTCTCTATTACATATCCCATAGAATTTTCATCACTAAATGAATCTATAAATAATTGTTCTGTTCCATCTTGTAAAATAAATATTTCAAATCCTTTTCCAATTTTAAAATAATCATTTCTATTATATTTTTTTATATCTTCTTCCGATACAATCCCAATAAATTTTGCCTTATTTGATTTTTCTAAAGTCATTTTTATAAATTGATTTTGTAATATTTTTTCTTTCTTTTCTTTATTAGTCATAATAATTCTATAGACATCAACACCTTTTTCAATTGCTTTTATATGCTCGTTTAAATAAGTTTCTTCTAACGGATTATCAATCCATCCATAATCAGGAGTTGTATCTAAGCAATAAACTTTATCACCTTTTTGCAATGTAGACATTCTTTCATTAAGCCAGTCATAACCTACTACTTTTCTAGACCTTTCAATCTCATCTTTTAATAATATACTTACATTTCCATAACCACCATCAATTGTAATATTTTCTCCATTTATAAAACTAGATTCTCCTGAAGACAAAAAATAAACAACATTAGCAACTTCATATGGTTGGGCTATTCTTTCGATAGGGGTCCATAAAGGAGCCTCAAATTCTTGCTCAGGAGTATTCATGTCTGTATTAATTGCTCCTGGAGATATAGAATTTACTCTTATATGACGTCTTCCATAATTAACACAAAGACATTTCATTAAACTAACTACAGCACTTTTACTAATACTATAAGACATACTCCCAAATGCTCCACTATATGCATCATTACTAGACATTAAAACAAGATTTCCATTATTCTTAATATAATTCTGTAATTCTACTGCAATTATTAATTGTGAATAAAAATTACAATTCATAACTTTATTAAATTCATTCAAATCAAAATTTATAAAATCATCATTCTCAGAAAATGTCCCTGCATTTAAGACTATTGTATCAAACTCTACTCCTGCTACATCTTTAACTAACTTGTAAGTATCCTCCGTTTTTTGAAAATCATATGGACCAAATTTTTTCAAATTCTCTTTTCCGTATTCACGAATTAATTCATCAATTTTTTCTTCACTATTAAAAAATGTTCCATAAACTTCGTATCCTTCTTCTAAAAATTTACAAGCTATTGCTCGCCCAATACCTCTTGAAGCTCCTGTAATTAATATTTTCTTTTTCATTAAGTAAAATTCCTCTCTATAAAAATAATTTTAATCTATAAAACTGATAAAATCACTTATCAGTTTTGCTTTTTGTTTTAGTATTTTTCTTTTCTTTTTTTAATAAATCTCTTATTTCTTCTAATAATATAACTTGTTCATCCTTTTTAGGAACTTCTTCTTTCTTTTTATCTTCCTTATGAGTTATTGTATTAACAACTTTCACAATAACAAAAATACAGAAAGCTACTATTAAAAAGTCAATAATATTTTGAATAAACATACCATAATTGATAGTTGCATCTCCTATTTCAATAGATAAACTTGAAAAATCATGTCCACCGATAATTACTCCTATTATAGGCATTAAAATATCATTAACAATTGATGTAACAATTTTACCAAAAGCTGTACCAATAATCACACCAACAGCCATATCTAAAACATTTCCTCTTGAAATAAACTCCTTAAAATCGTTAAGAAAACTTTTACCTTGTTTTAATAAATCTTTTTCCATTACAAATCACCTACTAACATTATAATATATCTTCATTAGTTTCATCAAGTCTAAGACAAAGTTCTATTATATTACTTTCATTATTATTCTCTTTCTTCTTATCATCCCTAGGAATTACTATTTTCTTATAATTCTTTGTATCATAATTAATAAAAATGGCTTTTAAATACGTTTCCATTATTGCAATAGTCTCCTTTTTGGAAAAAGAATTTACACCATAAGGAATTTTACTATCTTCAAAATATTTTAGCTCTGAACCCTCGGGCAAATAAAACGTTTCTTCATTTCCATCATATAATTTTTCTTTATTAAAGCTAAGAGGATAAGAAAATACAATATACTTACTTCCCTCTTTATAACATCTTAAATAGGGTCCAACATACAATACATCATATTCTTCTAGTTCTCTTATACAATAATCTTTTACTGTTAAAGTAGAAGAATAAACGTTTTTTGTATGTGTATCAAAATCACTATCAAATTCCCCAATACAAACAAGATTGTCTTTAATAAAAGCATAATGTTTAAAATCAAATGAACCTGTTAAATTACCAATATCTAAAGAATTTTCTTTTTCATTATAAATAGAGCATTCTAAGGCTTTTGATAAAAAATATTCATTACCTTCATAAAATGTAACTCCATCTATTTCATAAATATTACTATAATTTTGTTCTTCTTTTTTACTTCCACAACTACTAGTTAATGATAATAAAATTAAGGATAAAAATATGGTGAGTTTTTGCTTCATAAATACCACCTGGAAGCTTATAATACCACAAAAAAACTTGTGATGAAAGTATAAAACAACCAAAAATACATATAATCTTAGCAAAAGGTGATATAATGTCAAAAATAAAAAAGGTTTTTTATCTCTTTTTACCAATAATACTTGGTTCTTTAGTTGGTTTATTAATATCTAAAAACATTGATTATGGTAGCTTAGCAAAACCATTATTTGCTCCACCAAAAATATTATTTCCTATTGCTTGGAGTATCATCTATTTATTACTTGGTCTATCTTATTATTTATACAAAAGAAAAGGTAAAGATGATAAAAGAATTCTCTATACCTACTATATTTCATTAACACTTAACTTACTATGGTCAATTATATTTTTCTTACTAAAGTGGCGTTTTGTTTCTATAATATGGCTTATTTTATTAGATATTTCTGTATTCTATTTAGTTTACTTATTTTATAAAAACAACAAAGTATCAGCTTACTTAAATATTCCTTACATTTTATGGCTAATATTTGCTACTTACCTAACAATAGGAATTTATATCTTAAATTAATCCTAAAATATTAATTATTAAACCACTTAAAGCACCAATTAAATAAAGTATTATTAAAATAGTAATATTTTCTTTTAAATTTTTATTAACTTTAAACAAAACTAAAAGAGATACGCCACTACCTGTTAATAAACCACCAATTAATGAACCAAATTTAATAGTACCATTTATAAATAACTCGGTAATTATGACACTAGAAGCACAATTAGGAATTAATCCTAATAAACTAGTTAAGAAAGAACCATAAATACTATTACCCATTAGAAATTTAGCAATATGTTCTTCTCCTAAAAAATGAATTGATGTATTTAAAATAAATTCAACTATTAAGATAAAGAAAGCTATATTCAAAGTATGATGGACAGCACTTTTCAAAAGGCTTTCTTCACAATGACAATGTTCTTCTTCACAAAAACTTTTTATTTTCTCTTGCTTGTTATTTCTTTTTCTAAAAACTAAATCAATAATATATCCACATATCAAAGCAATCACTATTTTTATAATTAAAACATAAATAATAAAACTTATTGCTACTTTATTAGATATTAGAATAGCTAACATCTCATCGGATGTTGATAAGTAAATTGCTATAAGAGTTCCTACTGATATTATTTTTGTAGCAAATAGATTAGTTGCTGCAACTCCAAAACCACACTGAGGCAAAGCTCCTAATAAACTACCTATTATAGGACCAAATTTACCTGCTTTTTTAATGGCACTATTAGACTTTTTACTTAATTTATGTTCCATATATTCCATTAAAAGAAAAACTACAAATAAAAAGGGAATTAGTTTTAAAACATCAATTAAAGTATCTATAATAATATCTAACATAGGTATCCTTCTTTCGCATTAGATTATACCTAAATACAAAGAAAAATGCAAATAAACAATATTTTCTATCGATATATCATACACAAAATTAATACATAAAAAGAGGCATATCCTTTATCATTCATCCACTACTTTACCACAAAGGGTTCATTAGCTGTCCCAATTCCAGAGCTTATTTCTGTATCTGCTTTTAAGTTTATTACTGGCCTTACGCCATATTCGCCATTTACATTATATGCTCCTGGTACAAAAGAAGTTTCAAATACATTACTTTCAGAAGCCACGCTCCAAAAGCTAGGACTCATCAACCATGTACTAATCCTTGATGAAGAGAAGGACAAACTATTCATCACATCTATGACATGACCAGACATAGATAGTTCATCTACAGACATCAAACCAACTGGGTATAACAACTTCTTATTACCTTTCATACTACTTGATGTAGTAAATAAATCATTTATATTTGGACAAATTAATGTTGGTGATTTTAAAGTAACAAATCTTTTATGCCCAGCATAGCGTGTAGTTTTATCTGTTGTTACACCGTTCCCTTCACTATCTACAGATATACTTCTATCGTTACAGAAACCACTATCTGCTATATATTTTGAATATCCTTTTTCTTCAATATTTTGACGATACCAACTATCTAAATATTTCTTTATAGTTGAATCTACTTCATTAGCATGAGTTTCTATATAACTTGAGTTTAATGTGTTTCCATACATGTATCCAACATACGCTGGATTATTATTATTTATATTAAATGGAACGTATCTCTTATTTTTGTAACATAAACTATTATCTGTTAAAGTAGAAAACAATTCTTCACCTTGGGCATCTTTTTTTATTCCAGCATATAATAGTCTTATACTTCCGTCACCATTAACTCTTATAATCCTCCAGTAATGTCCTCCAAATAAAACATAATTGTTATTGACACTTCCTCGATAGTAATAACTTGTTCCATATTCATCGTTCATTTGATAAATTCCTTTATCTGATTTATCATTTTCTATTTCTTTTTGAGAATATGGATAACCAGTTATAGTATAAGTAATTGCTTTATACTTATTTCCATTAGACGATGTATATGTTCCTATAGCTTTCGTTACATGACTTATTTTACGCAAGCCATTATTCATATAACCAGAATTTGCAAATAAACCATTATCAGAATCGTAAATTCTAGCCCACATAAAATAATAATTATTATTTTCATAATCCAAAGTTGTTGGATCAACATTTTGTGTACCAGTTAAAGTATAAAATCCCGTTTCACTATTAAAAGTATATCCCGTTCCAATTCGTGGTAACACATTTTGAACAGTTAAGTTTTCTGTTCCTTCTATTCCAGAATTTACGAGACTAGGATCTGGTAAAGTTGCTGTTACTGTAATTGTTTTACTTGCATGACTTTCTTCCCAATCTATTATTGGAGCTGTCTTACTAAAATCTACTGCTTGTTTATTAGCTATTTTTTCTTTTGCTAACTCAATATCTGTTGTTTGGTATTCATTTGCTAATATTGCATCTTT
>CAOJRP010000029.1 GCA_948442015.1 uncultured Erysipelotrichaceae bacterium | reverse complement strand
ATGATATTTTTGTATATTTAAAGAATAATTATATCACTATGTCAATATATTTTTTATGCGATTGCCATAAGTAGTTTTCAAGATCATTGACTTCCAACCATTTTTTATGTTATAATCTATTTAACGCAATGAGGAAGAACAACATTATTAATAATGTTTTTTATAGAGAGTTAGTGGTAGGTGGAAACTAATAAAAAAATTAATAATTACTATCTTCTAAGTGGTTTAATAAAATCCGGGTAAGACCGTTATCTAAATTAAGAAAAATAAGGATGGTACCGCATTATTTGCTCCTTGCAAGTAATGTGGTTTTATTTTTAGGAGGTTATATGGAAACTATTGATAATAAGTATTTGATTGTTATAAAAAGTGATGGGGCAATTGAAACTATTAAAAGTGGAGAAAAAGATTTCGATATTCAAAGTAAAGTTTTGGATCTTTTAGAGCGAGGATCTACAGTAATATTAAATGGAGAATATCAAAATGATGATTTGAATCGTTTAATTGATCCAACATATATGTTTTTTTCAAATACTTTTAAAAGTTTTGAACAGCTAAGTTTTTCATTAGATCTATTTGAATACTATAATAAAAAAATAAATGTTTGTTATAACTTTTATGATGAAAATACAAAGAGATTAAACTATGCTCTTAAAGGAGTGACTAAAGAAAAATTAGAAGAAGAAAAAAGAAGATTATCAATAGCTCATGATTTAGAATATATTTCTAAAAAAGCTTTAATATTAATCTATCCTGATGGAAAAGTAGAATCAGTACCTGAAACTTTAAATATTTTTGATGGAGATGATCTTCATTTATACTATTATACAAAAATATATGAAAAGTCAGCAACTTTAAGAGGTTTGTTAACAGATTTTAAACCATATCAAAAAAATAATAACGATGTTAGTCATAATTATATTGATAATGAATTAGTTGTAAAAGAAACGATTGTAATGTTAAATCAGGATGTAGGAGTAGAATTAGAAAATAGGACTCAACCTTTATCAGAATATCGTATATTACTTCCTAGAAATTATGGCAGTGTTCTTCAAACGGAAAAAGTTGAAGAAATTTTAAGACTTTATCCAGAACACAGAATGAATTTGGGTAGGTGGAATGACGAAGTTAAAAGGTGTACTTCAACCTATTTGACCGATGTTCAAGAAGATATAGCATTAAAAAAAGAATTAATTAGGAAAGAAGGAAAATAAAATGATAAATTTTAAAGAAAATGAAGAATTAAATATTTTAAATCATAGTTGTGCACATTTAATGGCTCAAGCTGTGAAACACTTATATCCAAATGCTAAGTTTTGGGTAGGACCTGTAGTAGAAGAAGGTTTCTATTACGACATTGACTTAGGTGACGATGTTATCAAAGAAGAAGACTTAAGTAGGATTGAAAGAGAAATGAAGAAGTGCTCTAAGAGTGCTAAAAATATTATAAGAAAAGAGATTTCTAAGAGTGAAGCCGAAGAGTTGTTTAAAGATGATTCTTATAAGCTAGATTTAATAAGTAGAATGGATGAAGCTGAAAACGTTATATCTTGTTATACACAAGGAGATTTTACAGACTTGTGTCGTGGTCCTCATGTCGAAAACACTAAAGAAATTAAATATTTCAAACTAATTAAATTTAGTGGTGCTTACTGGAAAGGGGACGCTAATAACAAAGTTTTACAAAGAATTTATGGTGTTTGTTTTAAAACAGAAGAGGAGTTAAATGCTCATTTACAAGAACTAGAAGAGATGAAATTAAGAGACCATCGTAAAATAGGTAAAGATTTAGATATATTTATGACTAGTGATTTAGTCGGGAAAGGACTTCCTATTTATTTACCTAACGGATACTTTATTTGGGAACAACTAGAGAACTATATTAAAGATAAAGAAAAGAAATTAGGTTATTTACACGTTTTAACACCACCTTTAGGAAATGTGGAACTTTATAAAACTTCTGGCCATTGGGATCACTATCAAGAAAGTATGTTTCCAAAGATGGAAGTTGAAGGAGAAGAGTTTGTCTTACGTCCAATGAACTGCCCACATCATATGATGGTTTATGCAAATGCTATCCATTCATATCGTGACTTACCAATTCGTATCGGAGAAATCGCAAGAGATTGTCGTTTTGAAACATCAGGAAGTTTAAAAGGAATTGAAAGAGTTAGAACATTCTGTCAAAATGATGCTCATTTATTTGTCACAAGTGAGCAGATTGAAGATGAATTTTCGAAAGTTGTTAACTTAATTTTAGAATCATATAAAGAATTAGGTATAACTGAATTTAGATTTGAGTTATCGCTAAGAGATAAGGAAGATAAAGTAAAATATTATCCTGATGATGAAATGTGGGATAGTGCAGAAACGAAATTAAGAAAGATTTTAGATGACTATGGACATCCTTATGTTGAAAAAATAGGTGAAGCTGCATTTTATGGACCTAAATTAGATGTGCAAGTAAAACCTGCTATTGGACCAGAATTTAGTTTATCAACTTGTCAATTAGATTTCTGCTTACCAATGCGTTTTAATCTATCTTATGTTGATGCGAGTGGAAGCAAGTTAACACCAATTGTTATTCATCGAGCAATATTTGGCTCAATTGATAGAACAATAGCTTATTATTTAGAAGAAACAAAAGGTTACCTACCAGCTTGGTTAGCTCCAAAGCAAGTTAAAGTAATTCCTGTTAATAATGAATATCACTTAGATTATGCCAAAGAAGTATTTGATAAGTTAATTGAGTCAGGATTTAGAGTTGAAATAGATGAACGAAATGAAAAACTAGGATATAAATTAAGAGAAACAGTTGTTAAAAAAATTCCTTATATGTTGATTTTAGGTGGAAAGGAAAAAGATGATAATACTGTATCTTTTAGAAGAGCAGGTAGTGAAGAAACGACAACTATAAGTTTGGACGAATTTATTAAGCTATTAAATAACGATGTTATAAATAAAGTGAGATACGATAATTAGCTTGTTTTTTTGATGTTCTTTTGGTATTATACTTCCTTGAGAGAAGGGGATTTTATGCTTGATTTACAAAATGTTTCAGTAATTACTATGTTTAAATTCTTCGGAATACCATATTCATTTGTGGAAGATTTATTTCGAAAAATGAATATTAAGACGGTTGGTGATTTGAGAAAAGCAGTGCTAGAACAACCAAATTGCTTTAATTATTTTATTAAAGAAAACTGTAATAAAGTTTTACGAAAAGCTAACTTTTTAGAAGAAAAATATAGTTTAAAGGAAACTAGTACTCTTCCTTTTCAAAATTTAGATATGATTTCTAAGGAAGAAAAAGAGACTAGTGAAAAAAATACTCAAGGTAAAGAACTTATATTGGAATCTTTAGTTGGACAATGTGGAAGGAATACTTTTAATTTTTTATTAGATTTAAGTGTTTTTGATATAAAAAAATTATTCTATTATCAAAATTCTACTTCCAAGCCATTAATATTAGCAGCAGAAAACATTGGCTTATACAATTTAGAAGTTATTAAATATGCTATTAAATTGTTTGAGGAACAACTTATTAGACAAAATGAAGAAGAACACCCTTTTGGAGCTGATTTGTTTCATTTAAACTATGATGAAAAAAGAGCTATAGTAATAGAAGAATTGTCAAGTTATATTGATTATTTAGAAACTAATGCCGATAGATGTGTTTGGGGAGATAATAATAAAGTAAAAATAAGATATATGAGAGAAGCTTTGATATCAAAAAGTGTAGCAGCAATTAGGAACAAAGAAAGAATGATTAACACTTTTACTAATTATACAACGTTAATTGAGTTAGAAATGGGAGTTATTAAAAATAAAACCTTAGATAGATTTATTAGGAGAAGAGTATGAAAACAATAAAATTAGAAAATATTTCCGTATATGGAGTTGATACTTTTTTTCCTTCTTGGATAAAGAGTATGAGTAATGAGGAAATAAAGTTTTTGAAAGAGAAAAAATTAGAAAACTTTGAACAATTAGAAAAAATGATTGTAGCTGGTGAAAAAGTGCCGATTTATTTTATAAAACTTTATGAATTAGTAAAAAAATATATTAGTAAAGAACACATGGTAGATAAAGAACCACAAATATATAGAAGTGATATGCTTAAAGTTATAAATGAAAGAGATTTAGAAGTAACAGAAGAAGAAACTCTTTGTAGTAACTTACTTTTAAATGCTATTATTGATGGCGATTGGCGCGTAACTTTTCTTGATATCGAGAAATTAAATATTAAAAATCTCAGATTTTTTCTTAATCATGTAATTCCTAATGGAAAAAATAGTTTAGAATTATTTCCTAGAATAGGAACTTATGCTGTAGATAAAGTTATTAAGGTTATACATTATTATGAGGACCAGATTATTAGACAAAATTTAGAAAGACACGTACCTGGAATTAATTTATTTACTTTAAATAAAGAGGCAAAAAAAGAAATTGTCGAACAAGAATTATCAAAGTATGTCGAGTATTTACTATCATTTTCTTATGATTTTATTTGGGGCAAAAGAAGTAAAACGGTAAGTAAATTATTAGAAGAATGTTTGTTAAGTGAAAAGAAAAATGCACTTAGAAATAAAAGAAGATTGATAGAAACATTTACTAATTATATGACTCTCACAGAACTTGAAGAAGGTGTTATAGAAAACCATACATTAGATAGATTTATGTTAACAAAAACTATAGAAAGTGAAATTAAGTAAAATGATAAAGTTAGAAAATGTAGCGGTTTTAAATGTTAATAGATATTTTTATTCTAAAGATCCTTGTTTTTATTCTAAAATAAAACTAATGAAACAAGAGGAATATGCTTTTTTAGAAAAATATAATATAAGAAACTTTAAAGAGTTAGAAGATGCTATTCTTAAAAATATAGAAGTTCCTTCATACTTTATTGAATTATATAAGTTAGTTAAAGTAGAAATAGAAAATTATTCTTTAGAAACACCGAGAATTTATCGAACTAAATATGATGGTTATCTTGCCCTAGATAAAGAAAGTGTCTTAAAAACAGAAACAGAAACAAAATGTAGTAGTTTGCTATTAGAAAACTTTTTAAGTCAAGCTTATCCATCTACTCTTTTTAAATTAATCAAAAAACTTAGTATTGAAGAATTAAGATATTTACTTTTACATACTGCTCCTAATGGATTTAATAGTTTAACTATGTTTCCTTATATAAATGAGGAAAGCCTTAAAATAATAATGAAGTCTTTAAGTTTTTTTGAACATCAATTAGTAAGACAAACTCACGATGAAGATAGTGAAAATGTTAATTTATTTCTTTTGAATTATGAAGAAAAAAGAAGTATTGTCGAAGAAGAATTAAATTCTTTTTTAGAATATTTTTTAAATATGCCAGAGATTATAAGTTTTGTATGGGGTAATAAAATTAGTAAAGGAAATGAAATGTTTAATCGGATAATTGCAAATAATCCAAATGTACATCATTTAAAACGTTATTTAAATATTAAAGAAATATTAATAAATACTTTTACAAATTATATGACACTAAAAGAACTAGAAAACGGCGCTATAGAAAATCACACGTTGGATAGATTTATCTTAGAAAAAACACCATCAAAAAGTGTCAAATAAAGATCCTTTGCTTGAGGTTTAAGTAATATTTTTGATACAATTAAATAGAAAATAAATAGTTTTCCTTTAGAAAACTATTTTAAAGTGTAAGGATGGTAGTATGGCTATAGTTGGTGTTGAACTTGAAAAAGAAAAGAAAATATTAAGAGGGATTAACTTAAAAATTAGTAAAAAAATTGATGAACTTGGTGGAGATATAAATTTAGAAGAAGAAAAAATTAAAGAATTTAAAAAATTTGCTTGGGATAATAAAAGTAGTATGGACTCAGGAGACTTAGCAGCAATTCAAAGTGAATCAAACTTAGAAGCTAATATGATGTTAATGCAAAAAGATTATTTCAAGAAATTGTTACGAGTAAAAAATAATCCTTATTTTGCCTCTATAGTCTTTGATGATGAAAAAGGGGAGCATCACGTCATTTATATAGGACTTACTTATCTAAAAGATGATAAATTAAGAAATATCATCAATGACTGGCGTAGTCCTATTTGTAGTATTTATTATGATTATGAATTAGGCCCTTGTTCATATGTCGCACCAGGAGGAACTATTAAAGGAGAGTTAAAAAGAAAAAGACAATATAAAATTGAAAATAAAAAGTTAGTTAGATTATTTGATAGCTCTATAAATATTGAAGATGACATGCTCCAAGAAGTATTAGCTAGTGAAAGCTCGGAAAAAATGAAGAATATTGTTAATACAATTCAAAGTGAACAAAATGCTGTCATTAGAAATATTACTGACAAAAACTTAATAGTTAGTGGTATTGCTGGTAGTGGTAAAACAAGTGTTGCACTTCATAGAATTGCTTTCTTACTTTATAAAATTAAAAATTTAACTAGTTCCAAAGTTTTGATATTTTCTCCTAATAGTATTTTTACAGAATATATTTCAAATGTCTTACCAGAACTAGGAGAAGATAATACACTTCAAACAACATTTAATGATTATATGGAAAAAGAACTTGTTGGTTTTAAAAAAGTAGAAAACTATGTTGATTTTATTGGTAGATATTATAAAAATGGGGAGAATAATAAAAAGTTAGTCTTATATAAACAAAGTGATGGCATTATTAAAGATATGGAAGATTTTGTTTCTAATTATGCAGAAAATGCTAAGTTTACTAACAGTTTTACAGAAAACGAAATTTATACTATTTCCAAAGATGAAGTAAATGAGATGTTGTATAAAAGATATAATAGTTTAGTTTTGTTTGATCGAGTAGATACAATTGCCGATAAATTAAGTGAGAGAAATTATAAAGGAACACATAAAAAAAGTGCTACTTATAGAAAATTGTTACTGCAAAATTCTAATTTTACAAGTGATTTTAAAGAAATATTTTGTAAGTTCTTTCAAAGTGATTTTGCTAAAATAAAAATGAGTGATAAGGAATTAGAACAGTTTAAAAATAGTCAAGAAATTAAGTACGAAGATGCTTTAATATTAACTTACTTAAAAGGATTACTGGAAGGGTTTGGTTATGAAAAATATATTGAACAAGTAGTTATAGATGAAGCACAAGATTATAGTTATTTACAATACTTGATTATTAGTAAAGTTTTTAAAAATGCTAGTTTTACTATTTTAGGTGATGTTAACCAAACTATAAATCCCTATTATAAATATAAAAGTTTAGAAGAATTAAAAAATCTTTTTCCAAGAAGTAATTATATAGAATTAACTAAAACATATCGTTCTAGTGCCGAAATTATAACATATACAAATAAAATACTAAATTTAAATCATGTTTGTGCCATTAGAAAAGATAATAAAATTCCCGTTGTACTAAGAGAAAAAGAATCATTTTTAGAAAGTGATGTTAAACACTTGCAAGAGAAATATAAAAGTATAGCAATTATTACAAGAGATTCATATGCAGCAGAGAAGGTGTATAACTTGTTAAAAAATAAAGTTAATATCTCTTTAATTGAATCAAATACAGTAGAATTTAATAAAGAATTAGTTGTGCTTCCTTCGTATATCGCTAAAGGATTAGAGTTTGATTCAGTTATAGTTTATACTGACAAAGATTCATATTTTAACAATAAAGAAAGAAATCTTTTATATGTTGCGTGTACAAGAGCCCAACATGAACTTATCGTATATTCTATAAAATAAATAAGAAATCAAAAAATGTCGAATTATTTTGTTGATTTATTTCGTTATATTTAATATAATTATAACAGAAATGAGGTTTTTATATGGCAAATGCAAAAAAGACTCCTTCTAAGGATGTCAAAACTGCTAAGAAGACATCTAGTGCTAAAAAAACAGCACCTAAAAAAGCTGTTAAAGATGTTGAAGAAGTAGTTAAAGAAGAAAATGTAGAAAGGGAACTTGAATTTGAAAGTACTATTCAAGATGATAATTTTTCAAAATTTAAATCAATGAAAATAGGTAACTTTACGTTAAAACATCTTCTTATAGGAATTGTTTGTGTAGTATTAGCAGTACTTTTAATAAGAGGTGTTGCAAATTCTTTCAGTAAGGAAAGCAAAGTACCAGATTATGGTGTTGTTTATACTAATGATGATGGAGATTTAATGGTTGTCGGAGCTAATGGAAAGAAACCGGTAAAATTAGCTAATGATAGTTCGAATGATGTCCAATATGCTAATACAACAGAAAGATTTATTTTATTTACTAAAGATGATAACTTATATTTATATGACAAAAAGAAAGGCGAAGATACAACAAAGATTGACAAAGATGTATCATCATTTGGATTTAGTGATGATGATAAGTATATTTATTATGTAAATGATGAAGATGAATTATATACTTATAAAAAAGAATCTAAAAAAATTGATAGTGATGTAACTTATGTTGTAGGAACAATAGATAATAATATTGTCTATAGCAAAGATGATGAGTTATATTTTAGAAATATGAATGGTAAAAAAGATAAAGTAAAAGTAGCAAGTGATGTTAAGAATCAAGCTTTAAGTGAAGATGGATCAAAAATTCTTTACCAAACTGATGATAATGACTTATATATCTATAAAGTAAGTAGTAAAAAAGCTACAAAACTTGCAAGTGATGTTAATACTATCTTAGATGCAAATGAAGATTTAGATAAGATTATGTATACTGATATTGATGATGATACTTATTTTATAAAAGGAACAAAAGCTACAAAATTAGTATCTGAAGCTAACGTATTAGATACTTCTATAGAAGATGAACAACTTGTATACGAAAAAGATGATGAATTATTTTATCAAAAAGGAACTAAAAAAGCTGTTAAAATTGATGATGCTGAAAATGTCAAAAATGCATATATCTATAACGGTAATGAAGTATATTATACTGTAGCAAATGATGACAAAAATGAATTATATTATTCTAAAGTAGGAAGTAAAGCTAGTAGTCCTAAGTCAGTTTTAGATGATGCCTATTCTTATGTTTATACTTATTATGATAAGGGGCTTATTGCTTTCTCTAATGTAGAATCTTATGTTGGAGAATTGAATTTAATTAAAGGTGGTAAAGCTACTAAAATTACCGATGATGTTAAAACAACAAGTATTACTCCTAACCATAAAGGAAATAAATTATACTTTTTAGGTAATTATGATTCTAAAGATGGTAGCGGTTCTCTTATGTCTACTACTTCTAAAAAAGCTAAAACTTTAGCTGACGACGTTAAAGATTATGATTATGTTAAAGATAATCTTATCTATGTTTCAAGTGGATATTCAAGTAAAAGTGGTAAGTTTGATTTAAATGTTTATAATGGAAGAAAGCTTATTAAAATAGCTGACAGCGTTAAAAGTGTTGATGCACCATATGTAAATACTAAAAAATAATAATTGTAAAAGGTTCTTAAAGAACCTTTTTTTTGTTATAATGTAATTAGAAATAACCATAATATTAAAAGAGGTGGACTATGCAATATAAAAAAATTGATTGTAATACTTATACAATTCATACAATAAAAACTGATAAATTTAAAAATTGTACTATGGAAGTTATTTTTCGTAAAGGTATAAAAAAAGAAGAAATTACTAAATTTAATTTTTTAGCTGATATGCTAAATATGTCTAATAAAAATTATAAGACGAGAAGAGAAGTTGTTTTAAAATTAGAAAGTTTATATAATGCATCATTTCGTTCTGCAACTAGTAGAGTTGGAAATAGTTATATAATTAATTTTATAACTAGTTTTTTAAACCCTAAATATTGTGAAGAAGATTATTTAGATGAAATTTTAGATTTTTCTTTTGATATGTTACAAAATCCTCATATTAAAGATGAAGAATTTGACAACAGAACTTTTAATATTGAAAGAAATAGGATGGAAGCCGAGATCAATAGTTTATCGGAAAATGCCGTAAGATATGCTTTAAGAAGATGTATGATTAATATGGATGAAAATTCTCCGACAAGTTTTAATGCTTCTGGGTATTTGAGTGATTTAGAGAAAATCACACCATCTAATTTATTTGCAACTTATAAACAACTATTAAAAGAATTTAAATGTGATATTTATATAATTGGCGATTTAGATATGGATTATGTTATTGAAAAAATAGGAAAAATATTTACATTAGATGTTGTTAAAGATTATACATTAAAACTTTATAATAAATGTGAAGCTAAAAATAAACCTCAAGTAGTAAAAGAAGATAGTGATTATGAACAAAGTTCCTTAATAATGGTATATAGTACTAATGACTTAAATAAAAGAGAAAGAGATATTACAATTCATTTATATAATATGATATTTGGAGCAGGAAGTTTAAATTGTAAATTAAGTAAAAGCTTAAGAGAGGAAAATTCATTGTGTTATAGTTGTAGTAGCATGTACAATAAATATGATAATACATTAATAGTTTATGCTGGTATTGATTCTTCATCTTATGATTTAAGCGTCAAGCTAGTTAAAAAAGCAATGAAAGAAATGGTAAGTGGCAAAATAACTGAAGAAGAGATAGAGAATAATAAATTGCAATTAATTTCATCTATTAAAGCTAATTTAGATATGCCAGGAGCTATAATTAATAATTATTTATTTCATGATTTAGATAAAGTTCCATTATTAGAAGAAAGAATTGAATTAATTAAATCAATAACTAAAAAAGAACTTATGGAAGTGGCTAAGAAAATTAAACTAAATATAATTTATTTATTAAAAGAGAAAGGAGAGTAACATGGAAGAACTAAATATTAGTGGTGTAGATGAAAAATATTATCTAGATGAAACAAGTAGTGGATTACCAATTATTATGTGGGTTAATGAAAAAGTTAATAATTTTTATATTACTTTAAATTGTAAATATGGTTCTATTGATACTGAGTTCAGTGTTCAAGGAGAAAACTATGAAGTTCCTAATGGCGTAGCTCATTTTTTGGAACATGTTAACTTTGCTTTACCAGGTGGGAGCGATGCAACTGACTATTTTAGTGAATTAGGTTCGAGTAGTAATGCTTTTACGACTACGGAATATACATCTTATGAAGTTTTTGCGTCCTCTAATTTTAAAGAAAATTTAGAACATCTTTTAAATTTTGTTTTTACTCCTTATTTTACGGAAACTAACGTCAAAAAAGAAAAAGGAATTATTACAGAAGAAGTGAAAATGGGTAAAAATAATCCCGGACATGTTTTTTACTATGGAGCTAATGAATGTATTTATGTCAAAGATAAAAGAAAAAATTTAGTTACAGGAGAAGTAGAAGATGTCAAAAAAACAACAAAAGAAGATTTAGAGTTGGTTTATAATACTTTTTATCATCCTAAAAATATGTTTTTAGTTATTACAGGAAATTTTAATCCTTTTGAAGCTGCTGCTATTGTGAAAGAAAACATGAATAATAAAGAATTTGATACATATCAAGAACCCGTTAAAAAAAGAGCTAATGAACCAGTAATGGTTAATATTCCTTTTAAAGAAGAAACAGGAAATGTTGAACTACCAAAACTAAAAGTTACTTATAAAATTGATCGGGATAATTTCAAGAATCTTGATGATTTAGAATTAAGAATTTATACAGGAATGATATTACGTAATAATTTTGGAGCAACATCTTTATTTAAAGAAGAACTACTAGAAAATGAGTTAATTACGATGTTAAGTTATGAAAGAGAAATAAATAGTAATATTTTAATAATTAGTATTATTGCTGAAACGAAGTATCCAACAGAAGTAATTGATAAGATTCGCCATCAAATGGAAAACTTAAGTATTAATAATGAAGATTTGACAAGAAGAAAAAGATGTAATATTGCAGCACTAATTAATGATTATGATGATATTGAATATGTTAATTCTGAAATTCAAGACAGTATTATAACTTATGGCGGAATAAAAGCCGATATGTTTGATGTTTATAATAATTGTAAAGTAGATATTGCTAATAAAGTTATAAAAGGTATTAATACGGAAAATGAAAGTATTTATATATTAAAGTCAAAAAAAAGCAACACATAAGTTGTTTTTTATTGATTTTAAATATATTTGATGTATAATAATGTAAAAAAATTCCATTATTGCATATATAAAGTGTAAAAAAATTTCATTTTATGCTTATAATATAAATAGAAAGGACTGTTTTAAATGTTAACTAGCATTACTTTAAAAAATTATACAACTTTTATTACTGAAACAACATTTGATTTTACGGCGACTAATTCGAAAATTTTAGATGAAACTAACGTAGGAGATAATCGCGTATTGAAAGGATCTTTATTTGTAGGAGAGAATGCTTCGGGGAAAACACAAACTTTAAAAGCATTAAAAATTTTATTAGATTTATTATTTGGTAATGAAGAAATCTATTTAGGGTCACTAAGTTCATTATATACTAATAGTGAAAAATTTTCTTTTTCTTATGATTTTAAAGTTGATGAAAACGAAATAAAGTATTTTATTGAGTTTGATGGATTTATTATAAAAAAAGAAAAATTATATGTTAACGATAAATTAATAATTAATAGATTAAATAATAATGGAGAAATAAGAATTAATGATGAGGTGAAAGATGTTAATGATATTAATGATAATTTATTATTATTAAAATTAGAGTATTACAATACAAGATTTAATAATGATGAATTATTAAATAAATGGTTTGATTTTTTAAAAAATTCAATTTATGTGGAAACTTTTCTTAGCAAAAAAAGAGTAAAATCTTATAATCCTTCTAAAGCAGATTTTCAAATCATCGAAAAATATGCTGAAAAAAATAGTTCTTCTAAATTAAATGATTTTATCGAAAAAATTGGATACAATAGTGAAATTGTTTTTGATAATAAAAGAAGTGAATATGAAAAAATTTATCTTAAAAAAAGGGGAACTTCTAAAACGATACCACTTTATTTTGAATCAACAGGAAATAAATCTTTTATGAATCTCATTTTACCATTTATCTATGCTTGTGAAAATGATTGTATGATAATAATTGATGAATTTAGTAGTGGGTTACATAATGAATTAGAGGAATCTTTGATTAGATATTTTTTTAATAATAGTCATAATTCCCAAATCTTTTTTACCTCTCATTCAACTAATTTATTAGATACTAGTATTTTACGACCCGATCAAATTTATTCTTTTAGCTTTGATCCTAAAAAAGGAACTCAAATAAAAAGATTCTCTGATGAAAATCCTCGTGAATCTCAAAATTTAGAAAAAATGTATTTAAATGGAGTTTTTGATGGAAAGCCAAACTATAATAAAGAATTTAAAAATTAATAAAAATAAAAACATAGGAGAAGTGGTTGTAATAGTTGTTGAAGGATTAGATGAATTTAAATTATTAAAACATATTTTTACAAAAGTTTTAAATTATAGTTATATTGCTATTCGAAGAAAGAAAGTGATGAAAGATATTTTTCTGAGTTCTAATTCTAAGAGTACAGTAATTATTATTAATACAGAAAATTCTAATATTAATTCAGTATTAAAAGATAAAAATTATAAGGATAATTTATATAATCTATTAAAAGTTGATTTTAAGAGAAGTTTGAAAAATGTTCCTATTTATATTTTATGGGATAGAGATTTTGGCTCAAATGATATTAATGATGTCAAAGAAACTTTAAATGTTTTTGGTAATGCTTTAGATAACGATTATGAAATGAACAGATTATTACTTTTGTCATATCCTTGCTTTGAAAGTTATGAACTCTCAAATTTTGATAAACAATTTTGGAAAACTAATATAAAAACAAGTAGAGAAACAAAAAAATTAAACAAAGCTAAATATCCTAAATTAAAAGATATTAATAAAGATACACTACTAATTGCTGTTTTAAATATGCATAAAACATTTAAAAATTATGAAATATTAAAATATGATACTGCTAATTTTAAAGAGACTAATCTTAAAATTTTTAATCTAGAAGAAAAAATATTTAAAAAGAATGATTATTATAATGCTTTATCACTAATAAGCCTTATGCTAATAGATTTAGGAATAATTGAAATAAAAGAATAAAACTACCTTTAAGTAGGTAGTTTTATCTATTGTAGAACTCAACAATAAGTGTTTCGTTAATATCTTGATTTAATTCTGAACGATCAGGTAATCTTGTTAATTTACCTTCTAATTTTTTATCGTCAAATGATACAAAGTCGGGTCTTTTAAGAGTCTTTTCTAAAGAAGCTCTAATAGCTGGATGTTCTTGCGAATTTTCTTTAACTGCAACAACATCTCCAACTTTAACTTGATATGAAGGGATATTAACTTTTTTACCATTTACTGTTATGTGTCCATGATTAACTATTTGTCTAGCTCCACGACGAGTAGTAGATAAGCCTAGGCGATAAACAACATTATCAAGACGGCACTCTAGTAAATTAAGTAAGTTATGCCCAACAATACCTTTCATTTTTGAAGCTTTATCAAAAAGTCTATGGAATTGTTTTTCATTTAAGCCATACATAAATCTCACTTTTTGCTTTTCT
>CAOJRP010000028.1 GCA_948442015.1 uncultured Erysipelotrichaceae bacterium | reverse complement strand
TACTTTATTTAATCCTTCTTGTTTTTTTGTTATTATCCAATACGCATAACTTATTTCCACTATTAACGAAAGTATTAATAGTATTCCTAATCCCCTTAATATTATTTTCTTATTATTTTTCCATTCTTCTTTCATTCCATTAACCTCTACTTCCTTTTATTAATATCATTATAGCATAAATGTCATCATTGTGGGGCAAAATATTTAAATAATAAGTTCTTTGAGAAAATATATTAGGGTGAATGCTAATGAATTTAGAGAGATTACGATATATTAGAGAAACGTTAGATTTGACACAAAGAGAGATAGCCAATAAATTAAAAGTCTCTAAATCAACTTATGGAAGATGGGAAACAGGAGAAAAAATTATTCCTATAAAACATTTAATTAATTTATGTAATTTAGCTAATATAAGTTTAGATTACGCTTTAGGTATTACTAACGAAAAGAAAAAAAACACAAAGATAGTTTTTAATATGAATAATATAGCAACAAAAATAAAAGAGTTAAGAAAAAATAATAACTTAACTCAAGAACAATTAGCAAATTCTATAAATGTAGCAAGAACAGTTATATCTAACTATGAACATAAAAGATTTCCTATTCAAACAGCTTTTATAATTGATATATGTCGCAAATATAATGTTTCTGCTGATTGGTTATTAGATTCTTAATAATAAAACAGCAAAGTTAAAATAGATAATTAAAGAACAAGCATCAATAATAGTTGTTATAAAAGGACTTGCCATAACAGCTGGATCAAAACCTAATCGTTTAGCTATAATAGGAAGTAATGCACCAATAAGTTTAGCAAGTACTACAGTAACAATTAAAGTTAAACAAATAACTAAAGCAATTATAGCTCCTACTCCATCTATTAAAATCAATTTAACAAAATTAGCTATAGCTAAAGTAAGTCCAATTAAAACACCTACACGAAATTCTTTCCAAATAATTTTAAAGACATCTTTATATTTAATTTCATTTAAAGATAACCCACGAATAATGGTAACAGATACTTGTCCTCCAGCATTTCCTCCTGTATCCATAAACATAGGTATATAAGCGGTTAAAACAACATATGTCGCTAAGGCTGTTTCATAGCTTGCAATAATCTTACCAGTAAAAGTTGCTGATATCATTAATAAGAGTAACCAAGGTATTCTTTTTTTCCAAGTTTCCAAGACTCCTGTCTTCATATAAGGTTTATCACTACTAATAATACCTGCCATTTTTTCAATATCTTCTGTTGTTTCTTCTTCAATAATATCAACGATATCATCAATCGTAATAATACCTACAAGTCTTTTTTCTTTATCTACAACTGGCATTACAGTTAAATCGTATTTTTTAAATTTATAAGCTACTTCTTCTTGGTCATCAAGGGTATTTAAGTAAATAACTTCTTTTTCCATTATATCTTTAATTAAAGTATCAGATGTTGCAAATAATAATTGTTTTAAAGATACAATACCTAACAAAGTTCTTTTATTATCTAAAACATAGCAATAATCAATTGTTTCTACATCGACTTCTAACTTTCTTAACTTACTAATTGCTTCTTTAACTGTGATATTTTCTTTAAAGTCCACTACTTCCACAGTCATTATACTTCCTGCAGAATCTTGTGGATACATTAAAAGATTGTTAATACTTTTTCTTGTTTCATCTGTTGTTTTAGATAGTATTCTACTTACAACATTAGCAGGTAGCTCTTCCATCAAATCAGTCGCATCATCAGAGTACATATTATCAACAATACTTGCAGCTTCTTTAGTCGATAAGGAATTAATAATAGTTTGTTCTTTATCAACTTCTAGCTCACTAAAAACAGAAGCTGCTAAGTCTTTGGGAAGAAGACGAAATATTTTAATTAGATTTTCATCTGTCACTTCTTCTAATATTTCAGCTATATCAGCTTCATCTAAAGTACTTAAGTGTTCTTTTATTAAAGAATATTTTTTGCTTTCTATTAAATCAAATATATCTTTGTTCATAATACCACACTCGCTTTATTTAATTATATACATTTTACTACTAAAATGCGAGCTTTTTACATATTTTTCATAATCCATATGTTATAATATTTTTAGGTGATAATATGCAATTTATAAAAGATTTATCAAAAAAAGAATATCAAAAATTTTGGGAAAGTACATCAAACAACCACTTTATGCAATCATATGAATGGGGAATAGCTCAAGCAAAAACTAGAGGTTATGAAAATATATATGTTGGATTAAAAGATGATAATAACAAGTTAGTTGCAGCAACTCTTCTTTTGAAGAAAAGAACACCATTTAAGATGTGTTATTTCTATGCTCCAAGAGGTTATACCATGAATTTTAGGGATAATAAAGTTTTAGAAGAATTCACTAAAGGACTTAAAAACTTTCTAAAAGAAGAAAATGCTATTTATTTAAAACTAGACCCACCACTTTGTTACCATGAAATTAATATTGATGGAACAACAAAAGAAAATGGAAAAAATAACTATCAAATATTTAATAATTTTTTAAATCTAGGATATATTCATAAAGGATTTAATAAACTGTATGAAAGAAATCAACCAAGATATACTTTTAGAACTTATTTTAAGAATTATCAAGATTTAGAAGAAATTAAAAGTAAGATGAGTTCTTCTTTTACAAAGACATTAAAAAGAAGTTACAATTATAATATGGTAATTAATGAAAGTAATTCTATTGATAAATTTTATGAACTAATAAAAATTGTTTCTAATAAAGATAACTTTCATGAATATAGTAAAGATTATTATCAAACTATTTTTGATGAGTTAAAAAAAGAGGGATATATTAAAGTTTTTAATGCAGAGATAAATCCAAGTAAAATTATAACTAAATTGGAAAGTGAATTAGAAAACGAAAAAAAGGATAATCGAAAAGAAAAGATAGAGAAAGACATTGACTATTTTAAAAATATTAATAAAGATGAAAATATTATTATTGGTAGCTTAGTTTGTACCTATTCTAAAAATGGTGCTTGGTCCTTATATATTGGAAATGATGATACTGCTTTATACACTGGAGCAGTTAATAGATTATACTATGAATTTATAAAAGATGCTTATGAAAATAATTATGAGTATTTTGACCTATTTGGAGTTGTAGGAGACCCTGAAACAAAATATAAAAACCTAGCTGGTATTTATGAATATAAGAAAAAATTTGGGGGCGAATACATCGAATTTATTGGTGAATTTGATTTAGTTAATAAAAAATTCTGGTATTATGTCTTACCTATCCTTTTAAAAATATATCGAACTATAAAAAAGTAAATTGGAGGATAAAAAATGAAAGATAAAATAGATGAAACAATTAATACTTATAACAATATAGTTGAAGAATATATTGATTACTTTAATTCCAAAGATTTACACGGAAATGTTCAATTTCAAAAAGAAATAGATATATTAGTAAATAATTTAGAAAAAGGTAGTAAAATTTTAGATGTGGGTACAGCAGTAGGAGATTATCCTAAATATTTAACCGAAAAATGTAACAAGAATTTTGAAGTTATTGGTATAGATTCTGCAAAAAATATGATAAAAATAGCCAAAAATAAAGCTCCAAAAGCTAAATTTGAAGTAATGGATATGAGAAATATAAATTTTCCTAATAACTCTTTTGATGCTATAATCTGTTTAGCTACATTAATTCATGTAGATGACAGCACTTGCTTTAACATCTTGGAAAAGTTTGATTTATTGTTGAAAAATGGGGGGGTAATTATAATCAACGTCATGGAACATATTAGTGGAGCTAAAGAATTATATGAAAAAGAACCATTTAATCCCAAGTACAATACTTACTTTAATAGATATACTAAAGATTTCTTTATTGATTGGTTTTCTAGTAGAGGTTATGAAATATTAAATATTATCGATAATCTTCAATTCAGAAAAAGCACAAGAATTTGCAGATGCAAATCAATTTTCAATTATTGTTAAGAAAAAATAATATGGAACTTTAATAAACTTTTTTTATTATAATTCAATGCTTTCAACATTTACTAAATTTGTATCTTCAAATTCTAATTTTATAATATTAGAGAAATTAAAATTACTATCAACAATAGTTTTATCATTGTAACTTAAAATCATATCAGATTCAAAGTTGAATCCCATTTCGCACCATGTGGTAAGTATTGCCATAATAGTAATAGGATGACTTAATATTAAAACTTTATTTCCTATTTCATTGTTTAGCAATTCTTTTAAAGCCTTTTGGCTTCTTTTTTTCACCTCATTTAAAGATTCTCCATTAGGTAATTTGAAATCAAAATTTTTAGCTTGTAAAACTCGTAATTCAGATACTTCCATGGGCTCTAAATCCCCTATAATTCGTTCATTAAACCTATCATCAATATGAATTACTGTATTATTTTCTAAAGCTATGTATTTAGCTGTCTCTAAAGTTCTAACATAATTTGATGAATAAATTGCATCAAAACCTTGTAAACTTTTATTTTTACTTAACTCTTCAGCTTCTTTCTCACCACTAACACTTAAAAAAGCCTTTTCACTTGTAATTATCTTACTATCACGATTATTAATAGTAATTAAATTATCTTTATCATAAAGTTCTGCACTAGTCATTAAATAAACTTCTGTCATTAGAAAATTACCTCGAATAGACCAAAAGATACAGCAAGCATTATAAGTCCAGCAAGTAGAACACCTAAAGTAACTGCTAAAACACTTTTCTTAAAATCCATTTCTAAAAAACTTGCAGCTAGTGTTCCTGTCCAAGCTCCAGTTCCGGGAAGAGGTATCCCAACAAATAAAAGTAATGCTACATATAAGCCTTTTCCAGCTTTAGCTTCTAGCTTTTCTCCACCTTTCTTACCTTTTTCTAAGCACCAAGTAAAAAATGGTCCAATAAACTTTTTATCTTTACCAAACTCTAATACTTTCCTTGCAAATAAGTAAATAATTGGTACAGGTAACATATTACCAATAATACAAATAATAAAAGATGGTATTTTAGGTAATTCATAAAGTACGGCATAAGGTATTGCTCCTCTTAATTCTATTAAAGGTACCATACTTATTAGAAATACAATGAGATATTTTTTAATCATATAATTTACTCCTCTTAAACATTATATCATTTATCTAATATTTATGCTATTGATATAAATATATAATAAAAGAAAGACCATAATTTGTCTTTCTTCATAAAGTGTGAGTTTGAGTTTTATATGTTATTTTAATTGTATAAGGTTTTTATATAATTAAATTATTTTTTGTTTTTTCTTTACGGCAATCTTATTAAATTATCACTTCTCCTTTCATATTCTTATAATAACTTACAAATATGAAATTTATGTGAATAAATTGTGAAAAGTACATTATTTACATATTTTAAAATAAAATTTCGTTCCTTTATTAATTTTACTATCCACACCATATTTAAAATGATGACTTTCTAAGATATTTTTAACTATCGATAATCCAAGTCCTGTTCCGACAACATTTCTCTTATGATTCTTTTCTTTTTTATAATATCTATCCCAAATATGTTTTAAATCTTCTTTTGATATTCCTTTACCAGTATCAATAATTTCCACTAAATAAGCATGTTTTTCTTCTTTAATATTGATAGTTACTTTATTATCTTTGCCAGTATAATTAATCGCATTATTAATCAAATTATATATTACTTGATTAATTTTCTTTTTATCAGCATGAACCATTGCTTTTTTAGGCATTGTACAAATAATCTCATAGTTTTCTGTTTCTTTGATAATTGTATATTTAGAAAC
The DNA here is from genome assembly GCA_948442015.1 of uncultured Erysipelotrichaceae bacterium. GTDB lineage: Bacteria > Bacillota_I > Bacilli_A > RF39 > UBA660 > CAOJBM01. The sequence continues at coordinate 11,078 of CAOJRP010000028.1, read as the reverse complement.
AATTTCATTTATTTCTTTAATCAAATCAAATTCCTCTATTTGTAACTCTTCTTCTGTTGCTTGAATTTTCGAAAGAACTAAAATATCATTTACTAAGACATTTAATCTATCTGTTTCATTAATAATAATATTTAAATGTTCATCTCTTTTTTCGGGATTATTATAAGAAATATCTCTTACCATTTCGGCATAGGCTTTAATCATGGTCAAAGGAGTCTTTAAATCATGACTGACATTAGCCATTAAATCTCTTCTAAATTCATCTGTTTTACTTACCTCTTTTTCTAAATATGTTAAAGTATCAGCAAGTTCATCAATTTCTTTAATCCCATTTTTGGAAAATTCAACGTTATAATCTCCATTAGCCATTTTCCTAGATTGTTTTGTAATCTTCTCTATTGGTAAACTAATTTTATTAGCCAAGAAAAATGCTATTAAAATGGCTATAATAATTGTAATTATTATTATATAGACCATTTGCCCATTTAATAAAGATGATGTTCTATCTACATTTTCAAGCATTGAGAAAACAAAAACATATTTTCCTCCTGTTTTAATACCATAAAGAATCGCATTCGAATCATAATCAGGATTCACGAGCTTTATTCCTTTTAAATCTTCTCCACTTTCCATAATTGTATTTTTATACTTTTCAATACCAGAATTTTCTCTTCCTAAAAGACAAGCAGAACTAAGTAAATTGTATCCTTTACCTTTACCATCTTTGTCTAATAGCTCTATACAAACACTATTATTATAAACGATATTAGTTAATGTTGTATCTAAATCTCTACTACTTGTATTATATATTTCTAAAGCAATATTATTAATCGTTTTTATTTGATATCTTTCATAAAAAACTGATAAAAAAACTGTTTGAAATAACCAAAGAAAAAGAACTAAAGTTATCATAAAAACAACAATATATATTAAAGCTTGATATTTAATACTTTTAAACTTCTTCTCTATATTCAAACTTATAACCTACCCCTCTAACTGTTACTATAAAATCTCGGTATTTTCCTAAATTATTTCTTAAAGTTTTAATATGAGTATCAATTGTTCTATCATCGCCATAAAAGTCATATCCCCAAATATTTGTAAGAAGTTGTTCTCTTGATAAAGCAATATTTTTATTAGCTATTAAATATTTTAGAAGTTCATATTCTTTTGGGGTTAATTCTAATTTCTTTTCATCAACAAAAACATCATGAGCTTTATTATCGATTACTAACCCACTATACTTATATATTTCTTGTTCTCCATTACTTCTTTTAATTACAGCTTTAACCCTAGCTACTAATTCTTTGGGACTAAAAGGTTTTGTTACATAGTCATCTATTCCAATATCAAAACCGATTAATTTATCGTACTCCTCGCCTCTTGCTGATAACATAATACATGGAATATCTTTTATTTCTTTAATCTTCTTTATAGCTTGATAACCATCCATATGAGGCATCATAATATCCATAATTACTAAATCATAAGTATTATTTTCGACTTTTGTAATCGCTTCTTTACCATCACTTGCTTCATCGCAAGAAAACTCTTCTAAAGTAAGATATTCTTTTATAACACTTCTTATTAACTCTTCATCATCAACAACTAAAATATGCATAAACTTCACCTCTTTTTTTAAAATACAATATATTTGTGATAATTAGATGAAAAAAAGACTAAAAGTCTCAAATATATTCTTCTAGCATTTTATTCACTTTCTCATTAAACTTAAAATTTTCTTGAATATTAACAGTACGTTCATACTTTCCATCTTTAGAAATAACTTGATAAGGATTATATTTTCGTTTTTCTCTCGTTTCTTTTTCATCTAGTATTAAAATATCATTACTTACATCCATATGTAATATGCCATTTAAATGGTCAAACTCATGTGAAAAAACTGTAGCTTTAAATCCTTCGATTGTTTCTTCTTTTTTCTCTCCAAGTTCATTATAATACTCGACTAAAATTTTATAAGGCCTTTTAACATAACTACAAAAAGGATAACAACTACCACAACCTTCTAAAAATAAAGTTTCTCCTATTTGTTCTTTAATAATAGGATTTATCATTACTTCCCCTACTGAATATTCATCATCAAAATTTTTATCCATATTTTCATTTGTATTACGAAAGAAAATAATTCTTTTTGGTAGTCCTATTTGTACAGGAGATATCGCATACAAATTAAATTTTTTAGTCGCTTTATCTAGTAAATCAATGTAAGACTTAACATCATCTTTAGAAAAATCTACTTCTTCACTTCTTTGTCTTAAAAATTCTAAATCATTTTTAATATGTTTAATTTTTATTTCATCACTGTTCATAAGTAATCTCTCCATCATAATCCCAAAGGCTTAACTTTCCTGAAATAGGAATTTCTTTTATTTTTGTAACATTTTCTAACTTAAAGCCGTAGCCTTTCCATTCACTATGTTTAATAATACTTGCATAAACTAACTCATTTTTTTCTTTAAGTACTTTTCTTACAGCATCATCTATCTCTATACAATCACTCAAGTTTACTTTAGCTATAATACAACCAGTAGGATAATCTAAATCCAAATGCTTAAATCTCTCCATTGCTTTTTTATCAATTCCTTTTCCAGCATGAATTAAGATCTCTCCTCGATATTTTGTTTTCCAAGTTCTAAACTCATACTCTTTATAACCACTCGCAATTAATGATGCCCATGGCTGTTTAATCGTAATTACTTTCATTATTAATCCTTTACATTATGATAAATTTCTGTAACATCATCTATTTCATCTAACATATTATAAAGTCGTTCAAACACTTCTTTATCTTCGCCACTTAATGAAACCATATCTTTTGGATACATTCCTATTTCATCAATTTCATAATCAATATTAGGAATAATGCTTTCTAAAACATCTTTTGTACTAGATATGTCTTTAGGGTTTACACTAATCGTTAAAAGACCATCTTCCATCTCAAACTCTACTGGTTCGATAGCCTCATTTAATAAAGCATCAAATACTTCTTCTTCCTTATCACATTTAAAAGAAACAACAGCTAAATGGTCATAATTAAATGATACCGAATTAGTAACCCCTAAACTCTTATGAGCTTTGTTAAAAGCTTCTCTAACATATGCTACAGTACGATTAACATTATCAGTTAAAGTTTTAATAATTAATGTTGATGCACCAGGTCCAAAACCTTCATAGATAACTTCTTTATAATCATCACCATTATTTCCTTTCGCTTTATCAATTGCTCGATTAATAATATCCGCAGGTACTTGTTGTTTTTTAGCTTTATCAACAACTCTTTTTAAATTAACATTACTTTCTAGTTCTGGATTACCTTTCGCAGCTAAATAGATTTCTTTTGCAAAATTAGAATATAATTTAGCTTTAGCAGCACCAGTTTTTTGAATACTTGCTTTTCTTACTTCATAAGCTCTTCCCATATAAAATCAACTCTTTTCAAAAATATACTATAACACTATTTTCTTCTTTTTAAAATACCAACAATCGGTTTTGCTAATAATCTTGGTATTAATCTTTTTAAACCACTATATTCTTCTTCAAGATTATTATAATAACTAGAAACAGAGTACTTACGATAATGAATAATATTATCTAAAGTTTCACTATCTTTGTAATATCCACCAAAGAAATTTTTATCGACTAAAAAACAAGTTAAAAGATAACGAAAACTAAGACCATATGTCGATAATATTTTAATTAAGAAATCTCTATATTTAACGCGACACTTCTCTCCCCCTGCTAAGTTAAAGACTTTTTTATTTAATTCTTTTGTATTTTCAATAGATGTAGCAAAAGCATATCCAGCATCAAAGGAACTAATTAATTCGATTTCGCTATTTAATGGAATATTATACATAAAACATTCTCTTTTTAAATCACACATAACGGCAGGTATTCTAAATATTGTATAGTTTTTTAAATTTTCTTTAATTAGTTTCTCTGTATCATATTTTATTTTTGAATAATAATCATCTGAATCAACTACAACAGCATCTTTTACGCTAATTTCTTTCTTATTTGGTCCATAAACAGTAGTACTTGACGCATAAAATAAATGGCATTTAGGATTATAATCATTAATAGAAGTAACGATATTTTTAGTTCCTTCATAATCCACAATATGACATAACTCTTCTTTTAAATCGGCAAATGGAGGTAGGACACCAGCTAAGTGAATTACGATATCATGGTCTTTTACTAAAGCATCAATTAAAACTGCATCGTTAACATCTCCATAAACAATATTAATTCTTTTACGATATTTTTTTAATCTTTTATATGTATGAGAATTTTTTACATCCAAAGCTGTTATCTCATATTTACCTTCTATTAATAAATATCTTATTACTTGTAACCCAATAGTACCTGCAGCACCTGTTACTAACACTTTTTTCATTATTTTCACCCCTTACAAGAGTATCTATATATATTTTACTATAATTTTAATAATTTTGATAGCAAAAGAGAATTGAAAAAATTAAGATCATAAAAAAATAGTTTTTAAACTATCTTCAAATTAGATTACTTATTTCTAGCAACTGTGTAAACATCAATGCCTACTTTAGCACTAAATGTTCCATTTAATAAATCTGATTGATCAATATTACTTTCTTCTAACCATATTCTTAATTCATAAGACTTTGAAGCATCCGTATTTGTTAGTACTGGCTCAGCTGTTAACATAAATATCTCATTAGATTCTGCAGAAACAAAATTACCACTATAAATTGATGTTCCATTTTGTAATAAGTCCCATTTAAAGTCAGAAGACTTTAAATTATCTGATATAGTTAAATCAGTTAGATAGATGTTATATTTTATATCATATCTACTTCCTGCTTTTCTTGCTACATTAAAAACTGTCTTATCTGCTTCAATAGCAACATTTTCTGGTTTTACTAAACTTATATTTTCATTATTAATATATTCAGATGTCCCAAAATCAAAGTCTAAATAATCTGTAGCCACATGAGAAGTTGCATTCTCAGGATTGTTTATTTGAGGTACTGTTGTAAAAAACGAATACGATACAGAAAACGATAAAACAAACAAAGATAAAGCAAAAATACAAAGTCTCATTGGAAACTTAAATTTTTTCTCTTTCATAATTATCACCTACATTAACTTAATTATACTAAATTTATTTTATATTAACAACATTTTTATTGCAAAGTTTCCACACTTTTGGCATTTAAATCTAAAGAAACAAATTTTTTTTCTTTAAATAAGGGGTAAGCAGCTGCTCCAATCATAGCTGCATTATCAGTACAATACTTAAAATTAGGTACTGTTAAATGGACATTTTTATCTTGAGCAAATTCTTCTAATTTTTTTCTTAATTCACAACTTGCACTTACCCCACCAGCTACTATTAAATTTTTTATTTTATATTTATCAATAGCTAAACTTGTTTTTCTAATTAACTCATCAAATGCTACATTTTGAAAACTGCAAGCTAAATCAGCTTTTCTTATTTCATTTCCTCTTTGACTCTCATTATGAACTAAATTAATGATACTACTTTTTAATCCACTATAACTAAAATCTAGGGAATCATTATTCATAGGTATTGGCAAAGTATAAGTATCCTTACCTTCTTTAGCTAACTGTTCTACTTTAGGTCCTCCAGGATATCCTAAATCTAGAACTCTTGCTACTTTATCAAAACACTCTCCAATAGCATCATCTAAAGTACTTCCTAAAATTCTAAATTTATAATCATCTTCCATATAAATTAAATAGGTGTGTCCACCACTAACAACTAAAGCAAGTAAAGGAAACTCCATTTTACTTTCTAAATTATTAGCATATATATGTCCAATCATATGATTAACTGCTATTAAGGGTTTATTATAGATAAATGATAGAGTTTTAGCTGCTTCTAATCCAACTAATAGACTACCCATTAAACCTGGAGCATAAGTCACAGCTATTGCATCCATTTCCTGAACTGTCATCTTAGCTTTTTTTAATGTCTCCTCTAAAACCATTGTAATGTTTTCAATATGCATACGCGATGCTATTTCAGGTACAACACCACCATATAAAGCATGAGTATCCATTTGAGTAAGAATTGTACAAGCTATAACTTCACACCCATTTTTAACTACTGCCATACTTGTTTCATCACACGATGATTCGACAGCTAAAATATAAACATCTTTCATTTTTTCACTTCCTTAATCATAAAATATCCATCTATTCCTTCATAATAATTCTTTCTTATATTTACAAGCTTAAAATCAAACTTTTTATATAAATTAAGTGCTTTTTCATTAGTTATCTTTACTTCTAAATTATATTTAATAACATCTTTGTATCTATTAAATAATTCAAGAAGTAATTTTGTTGCTATCTTTTGTCCTTGGTATTCTTCAAAAACAACTATATTTATAATATTTATTTCATCATAGCTTTTCTCAATATGTAAAAATGCAATTAATTCATTATTTAAGAAATAACCCAATATGCTACTATAATCTTGGTCTAAAATCTTTTCTAGATTGAAAAGTTCTTTAAAATTACCTTTAAGTAAAGTTCCTAACTTATAAAATGCTTTTTTATCATTTAGAGTTATTTCTCTTATCACTTGTTAACCTCAACATCTTTTATATATAAAGGATTAGCACTATGAGGATTAACACTATCTATTTTACTAGCATATAAAATAACTTTTTCATAGTCAATATCAACATTATTTAGATATTTATTTTTATTTAGTAATTCTTTATATTCACTTGTTTTTACATACCGATAAGATTCTATTATTTCATTATCGTGATTAAATACTCCTATAAAAGCTCCATGCTTATCTTCTAAACTAATATACTTAGTGCTTTCATCAATGTTTAAAGCTTTTATTAAGAGACTATTAATAAGTTTAATAGGAATATTTAGAGAATATGCAATCGTTTTAGCTATTGTCATACCAATTCTTATGCCCGTAAAGGAACCTGGACCATTAACTACTAAAAGTAAACTTAAGTCTTTTAATTCAAGTTTATTCTCTTCCAATAATTCTTTAATTAAAGGTAGGCAATAAACACTATGAGACATATGTGATTCTTGAGTTACTTTTTTTATTATTTTATTATCTTTATAAAGAACTAAAACTATATCACTAGAATGAGTATCAATAAATAGTGAATACATTTAAAACACTTCCTTTAAAAGATATTATACAATAAAATACCAAATAAAAAAACTCTAATGAGTTTTATAAAACAGAATGACAAATATCTTCGTAAGCTTGTCCGTGAGGTTCAATAATAAAAATTCTTGTATTTTCATCATATACTTTAATCTTAATATCTAATCTTTCTTCAGGAAGACATCCACAAATTAAATCAGGCCACTCAATAATTGAAACAGCATCTTGATTGAAATAGTCATCAAATCCAACTGTTTCGCAAGAATCTTTTAAACGATAGACATCCATATGAAATAAAGTCATTTCTCCATCTGGATACTCTTTAACTAAGTTAAAAGTAGGACTAGTTATTGTTTCTTGAATACCTAAAGCCTGAGCAAATCCTTTAACAAAGACAGTCTTTCCACTACCTAATTCACCATCTAAACATATAACCATACCTGGAAATTTCTCACTTTCAAAGTTTTGAGCTAACTCCATTGTCTCTTCTTCACTTCTTGATGTATATTTATATTTCATAACCATTCACCTCTACTATAAATAGTATATTTTAAGTATGACAAAATAGCAATAGATTAAACGTTATATTTACATTATTTAATATATTTTAGTAATTCACTATTATACTAACTCATAAGCTCTTGTTATTATTCTTTCATCAGAACAATACTTGATGACATACTTATTATCTTGTTTACAAATAATTATCCCAATAGTTTTATTTTGAGTTATTTTCTTTAAGTTTTCATCTATATAATTCATATAAACTTTTATTTGCCCTAAATGTTCTTTTTTTAGTTCAGTAACTTTTAGTTCAACTACTACGTAACAATTAAATTCGATATTAAAAAGTAATAAATCTATATAATTGTATTTATTTCCTATTTTTATTTTATATTCGTTTTCTATAAAAGTAAAACCATTTCCTAATTCTTTTAAAAATGATGGGATATCTTCTAAAATAAGCCTTTGTAATACTTTTTCAGTTATGACTTCTATATTATTTTTATTCTTAATTATTATTGGGTTAGGTATTAGATCTTTAACATTTGTTTCTTCTTTATTAATTAATTTATTCTTAGTCCCAATTGGTAGTCTTTCATATTCATTATTTCTAATTTTTTCTCTTAATTCTCTAACTGACAAATTGTTAGTTACTACTATATTTAATAATACATCAACTTATTTTTATCTTTTATTGGTAATAATTCAGTATAATGACTCCAACTCAATTGTTGCGACACTGTCGCGACTTTTTCATTGCTAAACAAATTATAAAATTGTTTCATCCTAAATAATGTACTACGATTATATTTCTTGCCTACTTCTATAACCAGTTTTTTAGCATATTCATCTATAATATTATCTCCATATTTCCCTCTAGCTTCTTTAAGTAATCTTCCTATTTCAAAGTAAGTAAGTACTTTATGTCTTTCTTTGGAATAATCTTTAACTCTTGCATAAATTTCATTATCAATCAATCTATTTTTTATTTCATTGTAATAATTCATTAATTAACACTCCTTCTACCTATATTATTATAGATAAAAATCCATATTTCTCTTTTCTTCATGAAATTTCTTTTAAATTACCATTTATCAAATTATAAAATTCATATAACTAAAAAAATCTTACCAATTGTAAGACTTTAACTTTATTAATCTATTATTTTGTAGGCTTCTTTCCTAACTCCATATCATTATCATATAAAGGTGTTTCAGCCATTTCTTGTAACTTTTTATCAATTAATTTCCCAAATGAACCTTCTTTTTTACCAACAACATAGCAATCTACAGTTTTCATATTATTTTTAGAAAAAAACACATCATTTTTAATTTCTGATACATCTTTTTTGTGAAAATACCAATCTAAATTTAAAGTTTCTTTTTTATCATCTCTTTGTACAGTATATGTTGATGGTTCGCCATATTGTTCTTTTAATATCTCATAAAAATCACTTAAAACTAATAATTTATCCTCCCTAGATATATCCTCTTTAAAAAATGAGCTAACTTCTATAGATAAGCTATCATCTTTTATAAATTCATAATAAAATGGAATACCTTTTGAATCCTTTGTTCTGTGATACTATCCAACTTGTACTACTTTTTCTACTTCTTGCCTTTTTTGAAAAGCTATTTTATCTCCCATTCTATATTCTAAATAATTGCCAAATTCTTGATAACTGCTAGTACTTAATGATTCTTGGTTAATTATAGATTCAACTTCAATTTCTTTTAATTCATCATTACTTACTAACAATATTTTTTTGTCTTTTTCTATAGTAGGATTTATACCAGTTTTATAGTCAAATTCAGAATGAGATATAATATAGTCTAATATATTTCTGCCATATTTTGCTTTTTATTTGTTTCATTGTAAAAGTACCATTAACATCAACTATACTTCCCAATACATTAATTATTTCTAAATCATCATTAGAAATAAGAGCCCAATTAAAAGCTTTATAAACTTCATGTACAGAAATTAAATATTCTTTATAATATTTCTCATAAACTTCTTCTATTTTTTTATTAATTTCATCTTCTAAAGAAAGTGCTATTTCTTTATCACAATATGTATTAGCAACAGAAATGTAATTTTTTATAATGTCAATATCTAAATATTCTCTTATTTTATTTAATACTTCAGCATTTTGCTTCACTAAATAAATCTTCTTGCTTTGATAAAACTTCAAGTTCTCCTACTTCGACCATTAAAATCTTCTTATTATAAATATTTTTTCTCATTATACCTCACCCACTTATTGCTTATTGTAACATAAATAACAAAAGTTAGTAAATAAAAAAATCTTGCAAGATTTTTTTAAAAATCCCAAAATTTGGACACCTAATGGGACACCCACTAATAAAATTACATAATTTAAGCCAAAAAAAAATTGGCAACTACCTATTTTCGCTTACACTATCGTCGGCGTATAAGTGCTTAACTTCTCTGTTCGGGATGGGAAGAGGTGTATCCACTTAGCTATCGTCACCAATAAAGGATTTTGTCCTTTAAAAACAAGATAATGCACATCAAATTAATTTGGGATTAAATCCTCGTTCTATTAGTACTAGTCAGCTCAACGTATCACTACGCTTCCACCTCTAGCCTATCAACGTTGTAGTCTACAACGGATCTTACTTCACGAAGAATGGGAAAATTCATCTTGGAGGAGGCTTCCCGCTTAGATGCTTTCAGCGGTTATCCCGTCCATACATAGCTACTCTGCACTGCAACTGGCGTTACAACAGATACACCAGAGGTATGTCCATTCCGGTCCTCTCGTACTAGGAACAGCTCTCCTCAATTTTCCTACGCCCACGACGGATAGGGACCGAACTGTCTCACGACGTTCTGAACCCAGCTCGCGTGCCACTTTAATGGGCGAACAGCCCAACCCTTGGAAGCGAATCCACCTCCAGGATGTGACGAGCCGACATCGAGGTGCCAATCACCACCGTCTATGTGAACTATTGGGTGGTATCAGCCTGTTATCCCCAGGGTAACTTTTATCCGTTAAGCGACGGCAATTCCATTCTCTACCGCCTGATCACTATGCCCTGCTTTCGCACCTGCTCGACTTGTAGGTCTCACAGTCAAGCTCCCTTATACCATTACGCTCTTTGATTGATTTCCGACCAATCTGAGGGAACCATTGGGCGCCTCCGTTACTTTTTGGGAGGCGACCGCCCCAGTCAAACTGCCCACCAGACACTGTCCTCCAACCGGATAACGGCTGCGAGTTAGAAATCAAACAACACAAGGGTGGTATTCCAAGGGCGACTCAACACAAACTGGCGTCTGTGCATCAAAGTCTACCACCTATCCTCTACAAGTATTATCTAATCCCAATATCAAGCTACAGTAAAGCTCCATGGGGTCTTTCCGTCCTGTCGCGGGT
>CAOJRP010000027.1 GCA_948442015.1 uncultured Erysipelotrichaceae bacterium | reverse complement strand
TATCACATTGTAATTTGTCTACAAAAATGTGTCTAAAAACTTGACATAAATCCAATAAATATGCTTGGCATAATCATGAAGGCATTGATGAAATAATGTATGTGTTAAAAGGTACAGGAATCGTAAAAGATGAAGATGGAGAATATCCATATAATTTTGGAGACGTGTTTATGTATCCAGCAAATGTATATCATGAAATAATTAATAATGGTGAAATAGAATCAGAATACATTTTTATTAGAATTCATAGATAGATTTAAAATCAAATAATTATTAAAATTTGTAAGGAGAAAAACAATGAATATAAACTCTTATAATCCAGCTAATAATGAGCTATTAGGACAAATAAAAGTAACATCGACTAATGAAATAGAAAATATTGTAAATAACAGTAAACAAGCTTTTGAGAGTTGGGGATATTTAACTTTAGATGAAAGATTATCGTATATAAGTGAAGTATATGAAAAAATAAAATCAAAAAAAGAAGAATTATCTAAATTAATAACTAGTGAAATGGGAATGCCAATATCAGAATCACTATTAGATATAGATAATGGATTAGAATATATAAAATGGTTTGCCAGTAATGCAAAGAGAATTCTTGGAGAAGAAATTACTTATGAAGATGAGCAAGAAATAGATAAAATTATTTTTGAACCTAAAGGAGTAGTAGCAGTAATTATTGCTTGGAATTTTCCTTTTTCAAGTTTTGTATGGCAAGCAATACCTAATCTAATAGTAGGTAATACAGTAATACTTAAACATTCAGAATATGTGCCTTTATGTAGTAAAAATATTTATGATATTGTTTCTAGTATTCTTCCTCAAAATGTTTATAATGTAGTATATGGAAATGGTGAAGTTGGTGAAAATCTAATAAAGCAAGATATTGCTATGATTTGTTTTACGGGAAGCACTAAAATAGGACAAAACATATATAAGATTGCTGCTGAAAAGTTTATTCCTGTTGTACTAGAGTGTGGTGGTTCGGCTCCGGGAATTGTCCTTGAAGATGTAAATATTGATTTAATATTAGAATCGATATATATTAATAAATTTACTAATGCAGGTCAAATATGTGATGGACAAAAAAGATTAATTGTTCATGAAAGTAAATATGAAGAAATATGTGAAAAACTTAAGCATTTAATTGAAAATAAAAAAATTGGTAATCCTTTAGATAAAGATACAGATATTGGACCAATAGTATCAAAATCTCAATTAGAAAAGTTGGAAAGTCAAGTGGATGATGCAGTACAAAAAGGTGCAAAAGTATTGTGTGGAGGTAGAAAGTTGAATTTAGATAATGGAAATTATTATTTGCCAACAATTTTGACTGATATTTCTAAAGATATGAAAGTTTATAATGAAGAAGTTTTTGGACCAGTTATACCAATAATTACATTTAAAACTTTAGAGGAAGCAATTAATATTGCAAATGATACTTCATATGGTTTAGGGGGATACATATATACTTCTAATAAACTAGAGTATGACTTAATTGTAAAAAAATTAAAAACAGGTATGATAGCTTTGAATAATCTCTATTATTTAAAACCTAATAACCCATTTGGAGGCTACAAAAAATCTGGTATTGGTAAAAATAATGGAGAATATGGTTTAAAAGAATTATGTAATATAAAAGTTGTTACTTATGAAAAATAGGACTGAGGAGGAAAAATAATATGACAGATAAAGAGTATATGGATTTAGCAATTGAATTATCAAGTAAAGCTTATTATCCTTATGGAGCAGTAATTGTAAAAGATAATAAAATTATTGGCAGAAGTGATAGTAATGTTCTAGTTTCCAAAACAGCATTTTCTCATGCGGAGCTTAGAGCAATAGAAGATGCCATGGAAAATTTAGGTGGACATTTATGTGCTGAAGGAGGAAAAGGGTGTACAATTTATTCCTCATGTGAACCTTGTGCAATGTGTATGGGAGCTATTTTATACACGGGAATAGATAGGTTGGTATATGGAGCAACATTAGAAGACTCTAAAGAATGTGTAAATGAAATATTAGCAAAATCAAAGGATATTGCTAATACTTGTAGTAATAGAAGTATTGAGATAGTTTCTGAATTTCAAAGAGAAGATGCGGTTAAAGTTTTAAAAAAATGGCAAGAAAATAATCCTAATTAATATAGTTAAAAATGGCAGAAGAAATGAGACTTTTGTCTTTTTACTTTTTCGTAAATATATATAATGACAAAGAAACACGCAAGTAATTGAAAAACTTCATATTTTATAATAAAGGAGTTGGAAGAGTTTGAAAAAAGGAATTGATGTTTCTAGTTATCAAGGAAATATAAATTGGGAAGAAGCAAAAAATTATATTGATTTTGCTATTATTCGTTGTGGTTATGGTAATAATCTAGTAAGTCAAGATGATACGAAGTTTAATCAAAATGCTACAGAATGCGAAAGATTATTTATTCCATATGGGGTTTATTTATTTAGCTATGCCACTAGTCTATCAATGGCAGAGAGTGAGGCTGCTCATACACTTCGTTTGATTGCAGATAAACAATTAGAATACCCAGTATTCTTAGATGTTGAAGAAAGAGGACAATTATCGCTACCTAAAGAACAACTTGTTTCTATTGTTAAACGTTATTGTGAACTTATTGAAAATGCTGGCTATTATGTCGGAATTTATGCAAGTTTAAGTACTTTAAATGGTATTTTAAATGATGAACAACTTAACAAATATGATAAATGGGTAGCACAGTGGGGACCAGATTTTTCTTATCGTGGCAGTAGTGGTTTATGGCAATATACTGATAATGAGCGAATTCCAGGAATTGAAACTCGAGTGGATGGGGATAAAGCATTTTATAATTATCCAGAAATTATTAGAGAAAAAGGTTTAAATCATTTAGAAGAACCGAAGGAAAATTTAAAGTACAAAAAAGGTGATACCGCCTATTTAAACGGACCTTTATATAAAGATGAAGATGGAACAAAAATAAAGAGAGTTTACCGAAATAAAAAAGTTACTATAAAAGATACTAATAATAAAAAAGGCATAAAAGCACCTTATAAAGTTAAAAATGGTTATATCAAAGAAGAAGACTTAACGGATAAACAAGTACCATCATCAAATTTTTTAATTCGTTTTGTAAGGTTTATAATAAAATTGTTTAAAGGAATATAGTACTCTTAAAGTAAAAAACTTGTATTTTTATATGATAATTTAGAACTACCAACAAATTAGAAAATAATTTGCTAGTTCTTTTTAATTTCTTTAACTCAAGATTTATTTAATTTTTCTTGAGCAAAAAAAAGTTCATCTGCTTCTCTAATATAATCTTCTACTCTTTCATTTCTTTTACTACTTATTTGATTGTCCTTGGCTAAGAAATAGGGTAATTCTAAACTATTTAATAATTTTATCGTATTTGTCAAAGAAACTTTAAAATCTTTTTTACTCGTTGGTTTTGTTCCCAGATAAATAGAAGGGTAAATTGGTTCATTTGAAACTATACCAGTAATAGTATTTTTAAAAAGCATATTTTTACTTATAAAGCTTTCTTTAAAACCATTTGTTATATCAAAAGCAAAATCACTTACTTCATATTTTTCATCAATTTCAAATCCTCTACTATAGTTTCCTTCTAAATTACTATAATAGATAATCAAAAATTCTTGTCCTTCGGCATCTGTACACATTTCAATAATGATGTTTTTTTCGATACCATTACTGTAATTTATTTCTAGTTTATTACTATCCATAGTACCACTTCTAACTAGTTTTTTATTATATTATATTGGGCTTAATATTGCAAATAAATTTTACATGTTAAAAAACACATGTTACAATATTTATATAAATGATAGAATTTTAAAGGTGATGACGTTGAATAACTTAAATACTTTTTATAATTTAATTTAAATATTAATAATAAAGATTATGAAAAAGAAATTAAATAAATTGTTTTAGAGGAAAAAAGAGATTTAATTGCTAGGGGTTAGAATTGGGCGGCTTTTGTAGGTATTTAGCTAATCAAATAGAATGTAGAATAAAGGAGAGTCTTAGTGGAGTTCATGTTTACAAACTTGATTTAAATGATTTTAATTTAGTTGACCATACTATTTTAATAACAGAATATATGACCAATAAAAAATTAAAAAGATTACTAATTGACCCAAGTTTTACGCAATTTATTAAAAAAGATAATGCCTATTTAATTAAACTTGATAAGTGGCCAGGAAATCATCTAGATGATTATCTTTTAGAAAATAGAATAGGTAAAAAAATATAGAACGATGATATTCTATATTTTATTTTTACTATATTCTTTTTTTATCCAAGTCATAATGATTTTAAGAATATATTCAATTTCTTCTTCATTCAACTCTTTATTCATAGGAATTCCATGCCATTTATATAAGCAACTTCTACAACAACAAGCAGTTGCATGTTGGGAAACAAATACAGGATGTCCTTTCATCGGAGTTTGTTTACCATCATTTAAAATTACTTTCGGTGCTAATCTTTTTCTCACAAAGTCATAAGCATGTTCCTCAATTTTTAGAAGTCCTTTATTTGCTATGTAATCTAAGTCTTTTTCGCTTAATTTAAAACTACTTCGAAACTTTGATTTAGCAAGTTTTACAAAAATATCTTCTTTCATTTTAACAATAATACAAAAGCAATCCCACTAGTTATTGCAATTATAACTCCAGTAATCAAAACAATATAAAAAGTATAAGTATATCCCATTTTCTTTCTTCTAATAATTTGCCTTGGATTATATTTTTTTTCTACTTCATTTAAGATTTCTTCTTTGTTAATTGTTTGAATTTTAAGATTTTTAGTATAAGATAATAAATTACTATATTCTTTAGTAGTATTTTCCTTATTCAAAGAATCAAAACTATTTTCATTTAACAAAGTATTAACAATATAGAATTCATCACTTTTAACAGTTTCTTTGGTTTTATTAAGTAAATTTTCTAAATCTTTATTCTTTTTTATAATTAAGTTTATATCATAATTATTACTAACAATATTTGAAGATTTAAGCTGTAGTTCGTTCTTTAATTTACTTAGTAACTCATCATTTTTATCAAATAGAATTGGTGTTTTAAAAGTATTTTCAAACATTATTTGACAACCCAGAGAAATAGCTCTTTTGTAAAATGCATAATCAGTAATTTGATTATTTAAAACTATTCCAAGAGGAAGTCCTAACCTACTTAAAGATTCACAAAGAGATTCCTTTTCTTCACTACTTAGATTATCTAGTTTTAACTCAGAAACAATATTAAACAAACCACTATTTATTGCTTCTATATAATTATTATTACTTTCTTTCTCTAAAATGAGATAATCAACTTTCTTCTGATATTCTAATAAAGTAGCTACACTTTCTTTGTCATAATCAACAATTAATCCACTATAAATCTTAATTTCAGTATATTCACTTTTAAGACTTTTAATTGTTTTAGCAAAATCATTAACTTCATCATAGTTTAGTAAATTCTTATCAATTGTATATCTTTTTATATTAGCTTTCTTAACAAAACCTAAATATTTATATCCTTTATTAATAGCTTTTTCAATTAAGTTTTTATTTTCTTCAAAAGTATCATTTAAGAAAACGTAATAATTATAAAGACATTTATCACTAGCAAAGAAAGTCTTACTTAACTCAGTAAATTGATTACTAAAAAAGCCATTTAATGAATGTTCATCTAAAGTCTTAATAGCACAATTACTATTAATATTTAAAATTGAAAAACTAGCAATATAATTTGTTAAATTATGAAAAGCATTTTCAATATTTTGATAAATTTCCTCTTTCATTGTTAAGCATTCTTGACTAGAATGTGTATTTACAAAATTATTTGTTAAAGATAAATCAAACTCTTCAATATAAATAGAGTAACCTATTAAATTTAAATCTTTAATTGCTTCCGCAAGTTCTAAATAATTAACTTTTTCATCAAGATACATTTTATATCCAATACCATCTATTAAATTAGGTTTAATATTATTAATATTATTTAAAAGTTTAAATAAAGCTATTCTTTTATTTTTATCTATAAGACAAGTATCAGTATATAAACATTTTACATTACGCATATTAGTTTTAACAATTGAAACAAGATTTAATAATTGATTCAAATCTAACTTATTAAACCATCCCTTATCTTCTTTATTTTCACATAAATTTCGCATTCTAAAAGGTATTTCTGACTCTAGTAATTCATCAAATAGAGTAATTGTTGTAACGATTATACCATTTTCTTTATTATACTTTTCTAAATACTTTGTTAAAGAATCAATATATAATTTTAATTTATCAAATATAACAGCTTTTTTAGCACCATACAAAGAATTATTAAAGCTTTTAAATTCGATTAAAGAAGGAATTTTAACGGTTAAATTATGATTTCTTGCAAATTCTAAACATTTTGAAGTGTTACTAAAATAAAGGGTATTATCAGCATTAACAATTTTTTTATAACTAAATTCATTCCTAAATATAACACTATTAAACTTATGGATTAATCCATAAAAATTAAGGAAATCTTCATAGCTACTTTCAAAAATACCTTTTTCAGCCAGAGGATTAAAAGATTTTAATAAATTAAGGATTTGACTAGTCTTTTTTTTGCCAAATTTTTTGTTTAAAAGAATTGGCACATTATCTAAATCATCAGCAAATTTAATAATCTCCATAAGAGTACTTTGTTCATTAGCTTTAAAATGAGCTTTACTAGCTATATAATCAATTCTTTTATTTATTAATTTGTTTTTTAAATCCCTGGTATTTTGACTGATTAAGGAATTTTTATACATCTTGAAACATTGTTTCTTAATTCTATCAAAGTCATTAGGAGTCATTTTCTTATAATCAGCATTAAAACTATTAGGATTAATTTTAACATTTTCAATAGATTTTAAAATTATCTTTAATTCATCCATATTCTTAGCACTAACAATATTAAGTAAATCAACTTGCTGCATATTTAATTCAACTGTTTTTTCTTGAAATGGTAATCTAAGAAGTGTACTACCCATATTTTTAGAGAAATTATCTTTAACAAAACTCCATACTTTTGTTAAATTGTCTTCTAAAGATAAATTTTCTTTATAAATTGCATTAAAATATTTTTGATTTTCATGATTAGAGGGTAGGATATTACTATACTTTAGAATTTCTTCTTTAAGATAGTTAAAAAGAAATAATTCATTTTGGGTCATTATCTTATACCTCCTATTATTTAGATTATAACACAAAAAAAGCTTTAAATCTTTATAAAGCTTATAATTTTTTCATTAGAATAATTTAAGTAATCAATTAACTTAGTAAGGCGAATTATTTCTTTACCAGTTTTACTATCAATTGGAACATCATAGCTATATACTTCTTCTTCCCAATCAATTGTTATCGAGTTTTCAAATTTCTCTTTATTCCACTCTTTTCTTAAAAATTTTTCATTACTATGTACATCATTTAAAATACTAATTAAATCATCAGTATTTATATCTATTGGTAATTCGATAGATACTTCTTTTAAATCATTATTAAGAAAACTTCTTCGATATATTGTATAATAACTATATTCATTATTGATAAGAATAATTATTTCATTACTGATAATATTACCAGATTTTTTTTCTACTTCTAAAATATTACTGCTTATTGTAATTTTAGTACTATTCATTTTAATATCCTCTCTTTATAAAATTATAATAAGTTTACTGCTATTATTAAAACTAATCATTTAATCTTTTTCTTAAAATATTTCAAATAATGCTAATGCAAATATTGTAAGGTATTATATATCATCTTTTAAGCAACATATTTAAGACCAGGATCATCCTTCGTATTTGAGTTAAAATATTTAAGACTTGGATTCTTTTTCGCAATTGAATTAAAATACTTGTTAATTTCTTCGACAATTTCATCATAATTTTGCTGTGTTTTTCTGTAATCAGAACTGTTAATAGTATCTGTAAGCCTTATTAATTTATCAAATGCTCCATCATAATATATTCTGTCATAGCAATTTCTTAATAAAAATATGTTACCTGTTATTTCTGTTTCATGAAAAATATTTTTTAAAGCATCACTAGTAAATAATTTTTCCACAATGTATTTTTCTAAAGGATAAAATTGTTCTTTTAAAGGATAACCATAGATTTGTTTAAAAATTTCCTCAGTATCATACTCTAAAATTCCATTGTAAAGACCAAAACCTGTTTCACTTAAATAAAGCATTTCTACTCTATTTTTTTGGGTATTTAGTTTATATATAGTCTGATGTAATCCAAATCTTGTTCTTTTAGTATCATTTCTAATAATGTTATTGGAATTATTAGATTTAATTAAACTTACTAACCCTCTTATAATGGTAGCACATTTTAATTCATCTTGACTATTTTTAGAAATTGTTGTATTTGGTTCTTTAATAAAAATGATTTTTCTTTCTGCCCCAACATTTCGAAATTCCTTAGTATCTTCATCAATTATTACTCGTGGATGTTCTTCATAAATAAGTCCTTGTCTATTATTAAGATTAGAATTAAAAACTTTGCTATAATGACTATCTAGATTGATGCCTATTTTATTGCTGATAAAATGATTAAAAGGATAATTAGCTGGACAAATATATATAGTTATATTTTTTATAGCATCAAAAATAGTATTTAAATACTTTTCTCCATAATAAGTAATAAGGTTAGGAATAATTAAATATAAAGCTTTTTTTACATACTGGTCTTTAAATTCTCTATCAATTATATCTTTTATATAACTATCCATAATAATACCTCCTATTATAATTTTAATATAGGAAATCTAATAAAACAAATAAATAAAGTTAATAAATGTAAATATATTGTTTATTTTTTGCATAAATTATTTAAAGAATTGCAAAAAAGACTTTATTTATTTTGAAAATGTGTTATAGTATATGGCAAGTTTGAGAAATAGGGGTGGATTTATGTTTAAAATTAAATTAGACCATAAAACAATATCTAACATTATTAATATTTATTTTGTTTTATTTTTATGGGTATGTTTAATAGGAATGATGTTTCAGTCATCAAATGAATTTATCTTTGTAACATTCTTGCTTTTTTCCCTATTTTATTTTGCTATTCAAATTTCTAAAGTTTTCTTAAATTTTAAATTGCTTTCTATTCAAGAGAAAAAAATGCCTAAAAAAGCGAAAAAAGTTTTAGAAAAAAAGTTTGGAACTATATACATGATTGTCAAAAAAATTACTGACTATTTTACTATTTTTATCTTTGCTTTAGCTATTATTTATATAGTTATATATATTGAAAACATTTCTTCAACGCTTTTACTTTTAATGATGATTATTTTGATTATGTGGATAATTTATTTGATTATTTATAATGTGAGAACTCAAAAGTAGTTTTAATTTATTTATTTTTCTTTTCATATGAAAGAAAAAAGATTTAATATAAAGGTTAATTATATAATATTAAAGAGAATTATTGTTATGGTGGAGATATTATGAAAATTTTATTAGTTGAAGATGATGAAAATATTGTTAAGGCTTTGATATATTTTTTAGAAAATAATAATTATCAAGTAGTTGCTACTTCTAAGATAAGTGCAGCTAAAGATTTAGTTAAAGAAAAAATTGATTTAATGATTTTAGATGTTTATTTACCAGATGGTAATGGGTTCTCTTTTTATGAATTATATGGAAGTAATATTCCAACAATTTTCTTAACAGCTAAAGATGAGGAAGAAAGTGTTGTAAAAGGACTAGAATTAGGAGCCGATGATTATATTACTAAGCCTTTTTCTTCAAAAGAACTTTTAGTGCGAATTAATAAAATTATTAATCGTAATAAGAAAGAAAATATTATCAAAGTTAAGGATATTACTTTTGATTCGGATAAGATGGAAGTTTATAAAAATGGCGAAAATATTAAATTAAGTGCTTTAGAAATTAAGATTTTAGCTTTGTTATTTAATAAAATTAATAAAGTTGTGACACGAGGAGAAATAATTGATAATATTTGGAACTGGACAGGTAATGATGTTAATGATAATACGGTGACTGTGTATTTAAAAAGGTTAAGAGAAAAGCTTGATAGTGATATTATTAAAACCATAAAAGGTATCGGTTATAGGATTGATAAAGATGACTAAAGATTTAAAAAAATATATTATTTCATTTATAATAGCTACTTTAATTTTTATTATTAGTTTAGTTTTGACGATTAAGTATTACAATAAATTATATACTAGAAATATAAATGGTTCTTTAGTTACAATATTAGATAAAATTAACGAAAACAATACTATAAATGAAGAAGAAATTGTTGAGATTTTGAATAGTAAGGATGAATATTCTAGTGAATTTTTACTTAAATATGGAATAGATGACGAAAATTCGGAAATTATTTTACAAAATGTAAATATAAAAAATAGAGAGTATCTTTTTATCACTTTATTAGGTGTAGTTTATTTAATAATTCTTCTTGTAATAATTATTATAAAACATAAAAAGGAAGAAAAAAAATTAAAGTCTTTAACCAAAATGATTAAAAAAATAAATTTTCATGATTATGCCTTAGATGTAGAAAAAAACGAAGAAGGAGAATTATCAAGTTTAAAAAATGAACTATATAAAACAGCTTTGGTTTTAAATGAACAGAATAGTAATTTATTAAAAGATAAGACTATTTTGAAAGATTCTTTAAGTGATATTTCGCATCAATTAAAAACCCCTTTAACTTCGGTTAATATAATGTTAGAAAACATTTTAGATAATGAAAATATGAGTGATGAAAAAAAGAATGAATTTATTAAAGATATTTATCGGAAAACTAGTAAGATTAATTCTTTAATTTTAGAACTTTTAAAACTTTCAAGATTTGATGCTGATGCAATTCAGTTTGAAAGTAAGAAATGTAGTATTAAAGAAATTATAGATGAAGTGCTAGAAAACGTTTCTGTTTTATGTGATTTGAAAAATATTAATATATTGGTAAGTGGTGCCAAAAACGTATCTTTAGTTTGTGATGCAAAATGGCAAATAGAGGCTTTAACAAATATAGTGAAAAATTGTGTGGAACATTCCAATGATGGAGAAACGATTGATATATATTGCGAAGAAAATGATTTATTTACCAAGATAGTAATAGAAGATTATGGCATTGGAATAAATAAAGAAGATATTAAGCATATCTTTGAAAGATTTTATAAAGGAAGTAATTCGAGTAGTGATAGTATAGGCATAGGTCTTTCTTTAGCTAAGGTAATTATTGAAAAAGATAATGGATATATTACAGTAGAAAGTGAAGAAAATAAGGGAACTAAATTTATTATAAAATATTTGAAATAATATGTATAATCCTATTAACACTGTGTATACTAGTACTAAGGAATTAATAATAATAATTGCCAAATACATGTTATTATGGTACTATTAACTTAGGAATTATTAATTCCTTACAAATGCCGATTTAGTAATAACGTTAGAACGGATGTGTTGTTTACATCAGGTGGCTTGTTAAACTCAGTCAATCGGCACTAATATGTAATTCACTCCCATTTTATGGGAGTTTATTTGTTTTTGATTACTTCTTTAGAATCTTTTTTCAATGGTAAATCAATATATTTTTTATTCATATTATTTTGAAAAGTTATAACACTTCCACCCAGTTCTTTATCTAGATTATCACGAGTATTTTTGGCGATATTTCCGCCACGTCTAGCGATTGTTTTATTTTCACTAAAACCAAGAGGCTTATATTCTTTTGCTAATTCTTTAGTTGCTGTTTTGCCAATATCCGTTAAAAGAACTTCTAATTCACTTGAAATTACACATTTATCTATTCTGTTTTTGAAAACTTATTTGTTTTTTAATCCATTTTCATTATTCCTAATAATTTCATGTTAGTTAATTTCTTAAAGCATTGTATCGAATATTTGTTTGTCAACCAAGTCTTTTAATAGTTTTTAAATTTTGCTATAATATTAATAGTTATAGGTGAGTGGTAAAAAATGAAAAAAGTACTTGTTTTATATTCAGGTGGAAAAGATTCAATGTTAAGTGCAATGCGTTTAATTGAGCAAGGATATCAAGTATCTTTAGTTCATTTTGATAATTCATTGGAAATTGGTAATAAGAATGTAATAAATGGTTTTAAAAGATTAGAAAAAAAGTATGGTAGTGATAAAGTAAAATTTATAGGAATAAAGAAAATAGAAGGAATATTTAGAGAACTTATTAGAGAATTTTATAATTATAAAATCAAGAGTATTAATAATACTTTTGGAAACATTTCTATTTCCCAATTTAATTGCTTGGCTTGTAGATTATCAATGTATATAGAATCTATTATTATAAGTAAACAACAGGGTATAAGTTTTGTTGCAGATGGAGCTAGAAAAAGTCAGTTTTTTGCAATAGAACAAGAGCCGATGTTAGATTTATTCATTTCCTTATTTAAAAAATATGATATCAATTTATTATTGCCTGTAAAAGATTTAAATGATGATTTTCAAGAAAAAAATGAGTTTTTGATAAGAGGGTTTATTCCTAAAGTTAGTGAATCAAAGTGCTTAATTGGTATGCCTTTAGATGATAATTGTGTTGATGAAGAAATTTTATCGGCTGTTATGAATATATATATAAAGTTTCTTTTTCCTAAAATAGATTCTATTATAGAAAGATATAGCAATATAGAGTTAGGAGAAACATACATATGATAGATAATAGAAGTAAGTATTTTGTGTTTGTACCTTTTTGTCTCTTAGCTCAAGCCTATCAAGCACAAGGGATTGTTAAATATGAGTGGAAGAGTTCTATAAAACCATTTGTTAATCTTTTAATTGATAATGATATAAATATTATTCAAATGCCTTGTACCGAAAGTACTTTTAAAAATAGATTAATAAGAGAACCAATGGGAATAACTAAATATGATACAAAAGATTTTAATATTCATTGTGAAAAAATAGCTAACGAAGTATATGAACAAATAAAGCAACTGATTGAGTCAGATTATAAAGTAATAGCTATATTAGGAATAGAACAATCACCATCTTGTTGTGTAAATTATATTTATACAAATCATGGAAATGAGAATCGAAAAGGTTTATTTATGGGAAAATTATATGATAAAATCAAAGAATATAATATTCCTATTATAGGTGTTAATAGAAAGTATATAAATAAATCTTTAAAGCAATTAGAGAAAGTAATAGATGAAATTAATTAAAGTTTTATTGCAATTTTGTATTTTATTATAATTTACTAAAAATTATGATATTATAGAATTGATTAGGAGGTCTCTTATGAAAAATGAATTCAAGTATAAGCATTTTGTAATAACAAGGTTTAATATTAAAATTGAATATGGATGTTCACTAAAAAATCCAGATAATAATCCAATGAAAAAAATTTTAGATGAAGATTATTTAGAAGATAGATTTAGTATTTTTGAAAAATATACATTATTATCTATGAAACAACAGACAAATCAAAATTTTACATGGTTAGTTTTATTTCATAAAAAAACACCAGAAATTTTTAAAAGAAAAATAGAAGAATTGAAGAAATTATATCATTTTGTGGATTTATATTTTGATGATGGAGAAAAATTTGATTTTGCCGAATATTGTGGTGGAGAAGAAAAAGATATAGAATATTTTATTACGACAAAAATAGATAATGATGATATGTTTGCAAACGATTATATAGCCAAAATACAAGAATATGCGAATAATAATTTTCATGAATGTGTTTTATCATTTGCTAAAGGTTTAAAATATGATTTAGATTCAAAAAAGCAATATGAATATGAAAGAAATGATAATCATTTTTTATCGATGCTAGGAAAAAAAGAAAAAAATATATTATTATATAATCATGCAAAAATTTTTGATAGTGGAGAAGAAGTAGTACTTTTGGATTCAGATAAACCTATGTGGGTTGAAATTATACATGAGTCTAATGTTACAAATAGAATAAATGATGAAAATAACGAATTAGAGAAAAGGCTATATTTAGATATAGAATAAAATTTTATATATGAATTTGAAAGATTATTTTAGTTATGTAGAAACAGAACTTTTTCAAGATTTAATGTCTATATAAAATATAAAGTAGAAATTAAATAAGTCAGTATAAGACTAATAGAATTTAATATTAAATTTTGTTATAATAATTTTGGGTGTTAAAGATGAAATTAGTATTTGAAGAATATTTTGATAATTTAAAAAACTGGAATTTTGAAAAAGGATTTGTAAGAAATTACGAATTACAATATTATACAGATAAAAATGTAGAATTTTCCAATGGATTAAAAATTTATGGTAAAAAAGAAACAATTATAAATGATAATTATAATTCAGATAGTGATGATTGGCGATTGAATAGAAAAAAAGCAGAATATACGTCTTCTTCTATAAATACTAAAGGTAAATTTGAATTCAAATATGGTGTTTTAGAAGTAAAAGCAAAAATACCAACAGCAGATGGCTCATGGCCTGCAATATGGTTATTAGGTAGTGAAGAAGTATATCCTTTTTGTGATGAAGTTGATGTAATGGAATATTATCTTTGCGGAGATAGTCCATCAATACTTGCTAATTTTATGTGGTCAAATAATGAAGAATATAATTGGTCAACAAAACATATTTCTCTTAATTATTTTAAAAGCAAAGATAGTGATTGGGAAGATAAATATCACATATGGAAATTAGATTGGCAAGAAGACTATATGAGAATATATATTGATGATGAATTAATAAATGAAATTAATATCTCTAATATAAAAGGAAATAAATTTAAGAAAAAATATTATATTTTGCTAAATTTAGCTATTGGTAGAAATGGATTAAAACCAAAAGATAGTGATGTCCCACTTATTTATGAAATTGAATATGTTAAAGTTTATCAAAATATTTAAATGATTTTTAAAATATTTATTAATGAAATTTAATAGAACAAAGTATTAAATTTTGCTATAATAAATCTAGGTGTTAATAATGCGTTTAGAAGATTTAAATAAATACTATGATAAATTACAGAAGAAATATGGTGCCAAAGAACTTGATTCTATTTACAATGGTGGTTGTACAACTAATCCTGATATTTGCTTTGTTTTTATGAATCCAACAGGAAGAAATATCGCCTCTTTAAAAAGTTGGAAAGGATTAAAGTCTCCTTGGATAGGAACAAAAAATATTTGGGATTTATTTTATGCTTTAAATTTAGTAGATGATAACATATATCAAAAAATTAAAGCAATAAAAGGGAGTGAATGGACCGAAGAATTTGCAAGTAAAGTTTATGAAGATGTCGAAAAACATAAATTTTTTATAACTAATTTAGGAAAATGTACGCAAGTCGATGCTCGTGTTTTAAAAGATTCTGTTTTCTTGGAATATTTAGAATATTTAAAAAAAGAATTTAATATAGTTAAACCAAAAGTTATTATTTTATTTGGTAATCAGGTTAGTTCTATCGTTTTAAATGAAAAGATTTCTGTTTCCCAAGTAAGGAAAAAATGTTTTATAAAAAATATTAATGGTGAAGAATATAAATTTTATTCTGTTTATTATCCAATTGGTAATGGAAGATTTAATATTAATAAGTCAATAGAAGATATCAAATGGATTATAAATAAAGAGCTAAAAGAAAAAGTTAGAAATTAGGTGGCTTTAATGAAGAAAAAGAGATATAAATTAAAAGATATGTTTAAAGATGCTTACAAAGAAACAAAAAGAAGTTCTTTATTAGTTTATTTAGTTTTAAGATTTTTAGTTATTGCTTGTATGATTTTACAAATAATTCATGGTAATTTAGAGAATGCTTTGTTATGTATACTATCTTTATTTCTTCTTCTTTTGCCATCTTTTATTGAGCATAAACTTAATATAACTTTGCCAAATACTTTGGAAATAATTATTTATCTTTTTATCTTTTCGGCTGAAATATTAGGAGAAATAAATAATTTTTATGGCATAATTCCTTATTGGGATACAATATTGCATACTTTGAATGGCTTTTTATGTGCAGCTGTTGGGTTTTCGTTAGTTAATATTTTGGAAAAAACAAGTGATAAGATTAATTTAAGTCCTCTTTATTTATGTATTGTTGCTTTTTGTTTTTCGATGACAATAGGAGTTCTTTGGGAATTTTTTGAGTATGGTTCTGATATAATTTTTAAATTAGATATGCAGAAAGATAATGTAGTTAGTTGGATTTCAACAGTTGAATTAAATCCTTTGAATGAAAATAAGGCGATTATTGTCGAAAATATTGATAAAACAGTAATGTATAATAAAAAAGGTAATGAACTAGCTGTTATCAATGGCGGTTATTTAGACATTGGAATTAATGATACAATGAAAGATTTAATAGTTAATTTTATTGGAGCATTAACGTTTTGCTTCTTTGGTTTCTTTTATTTAAAATATAGTAAGCATGATAAGTTTATCAAGAATTTTGTTCCAACGAAAGGACGAAGAGAAGTACCAGAAGTAATTAAGAAAAAACTTAGTCAAAGTAAAGATAAAAATTAGTTATAAGGATACTATATTTAAAGGAGAAAAATGATGAAAAACAAGAATGAAAAAGAAGAAAGAATAAAATGTGAGTTAACAGATGAGGAAGTTTCTTTAAAAGAAAAATATACTAAAGAAGTGTTATCAAAAAAGAAAGAGTATAAAGAATTAGGAAAGAACTTAATTAAAAATGAATTAATGGAAAAATGGAATAGTGAGGTAAATAAACTTTTTCGAACAAAAGATAGTCTTTGGTATAATGGGGTTATTTTAGAAGCAACTTTAATGTGTATGGAAAAATTAAGTAGTAAAAAATCTGTTGAAGAGGCTTATAAAATTATTAATATTCAAAATTTTGAAATGCCTCCTGTAATCTTAGGAATGAAATTGACTGGTTATCAGAATTATTTAGTAACAGAACTTGTTGCTACTTTCCATAAAAGAGGACAAGAATTTTCTAGTTATCGTAATGCTTTTGTTAAAAAGCATTATCCTAATAAAAATAAAACCTTAAGCTTAAGGTTTTAAGACAAATTAAAGACATGAAAAAAGCAGGTATCTGCTTTTTTGTTTGTGAGAAAATATCATATAACTTATAATTTTACGATTGTTTTTGCTTAAAATAATTATAGCATAATTTATCGCTAAGTAAAATATTTTTTTGAAAATGTTTATTTTGATAACGATATCCCGTTTCAATATAAATTTTGATTTGGATATCC
>CAOJRP010000026.1 GCA_948442015.1 uncultured Erysipelotrichaceae bacterium | reverse complement strand
TTATTCAGAATTATTGAAACCTAATGGCGAAGAAATAAATAATCATTTTTTGGCTAGTAGAGATTGTTCTGATCGATTGTGGTTTGGTTTTAAATTGGTTACAATACAGTTGGAAGGTAATACGAATTCTTGGGCTTTATTTTTTGGTGATTATGGATATCAGGAATTTCTTCCTGGAACGGAAAAAGCTCAACATACTTTTATTAGACCAATATTAACTTTGAAAAAAGATATAAAACTAACAAGTGGAGATGGGGAAAGTATAAATACAGCTTATGAGATAGAATAAATATTGGTTAATATAAATTAAAGTGAACTTATTGATTAGAATAAAAGTGCATATTTATATTTTATACGTAAACTACTTTTTTTACTTGACTGAAGGAATTGATACAAGTAAAGATATTTCTTATCAAATAGAAAAGTTTTTAGAAAGTATAGCATTAGCCAATAAACTAAAATTACCCTTAATAATCCACTCAAATACTACTAAAGGCAGTAATATAAATGCTCATCAAATTTGCATAGAAATAATTAAGAAATACCCGCCTTTATATGGATTTGTTTTTCATTATTTCCAACCTGATTTAGAAATTCTAAAAGAAATAATAAAACTAGGAGGATATATTTCTGTCGGAGGGAATATTACAAAACCTAATGCTAAAAAGTCTTTAGAAGTTGTTAAAACTATTCCAATAGAAAATCTACTCATTGAACAGGAAAATCTACATTTGATAAAATTTGTGAACTTAGAAATACAAAAAAATTAACAATGATGAAAACTTTAAACGAGAATGCTCAAAGACTATTTCCGAAATTATAAAAATCTTACCATAATGATAAGATTTCTTTTTAACCCATTACTTGTCCGCCATTATTATGAATAACTTGACCTGTAACATAACTAGAATCATCTGATGCTAGAAAAACAAAAGTAGGAGCAAGTTCATAAGGCATTGCACACCTTGCCATTGCAGCATCAGCACCTAAAGATGGAATTTTTTCTTTAACCCAACAAGCTGGCTGTAAAGGTGTCCAAAAATATCCCGGTGCTATCGCATTAACGCGAATATTTTTCAAAGCCAAATTTCTTGCTAAAGCTCTTGTAAACCCAACAATAGCTCCTTTAGTAGTTACATAATCAATTAATTGTGGTTCACCATAAAAGGCTGTAATCGAAGATAAATTGATAATTGAATCCCCAGAGTTTAAATAAGGCAAGACTTCTTTTGTCAAATAAAACGTTCCATAAACATTAACTTGCATTGTTCTATCAAATTGTTCATCACTAATATTTTCTAACTCATCTTGTTGATATTGTACTCCAGCATTATTTACTAAAATATTAATCTTACCAAAATTATCTAGAGTAGTTTTAACTATTTTTTTACAAAATTCTTTATCGGCAATATCTCCTGATAATAAGATACACTCACCACCTAAGCTTTCAATATATTCCTTCGTTTCCTTAGCATCAATATGTTCATTATAATATGGAATAACTACTTTAGCTCCTTCTTTAACAAAGGCAGTTGCTGCTGCTCTACCAAGTCCACTATCGCCACCTGTAATTATTGCTACTTTATCCTTTAATTTATCACTACCTTTATAATTAGGATTATCAAATATTGGTCTAGGTTCCATAACATATTCAAGTCCCGGTTGTACATCTTGGGATTGTTCTGGTGCGACTATTTTGTATTTTGTACTTTCTATACCTACATTACCATAATAATTATAATATTTGTTTCCATATTTATAGTCATAGTTCATTTTAAAAACCTCCTATATACTATATATGACAAATGTCCAAATAGGGTTTTAAAATAACATAAAAAAAGACAAATTCAGTTTTTGCCTTAATTAAGTTTTATAATTTCATTTAATTTAGTCAAAATTAATTCTTTATCATCGGTAGTGTAATATCCGTCAATATGTCCTAGTAATATACCGCTTTTAAATACTAATAATGACGGTAACTCTGTAATTTCATATTCACTAATAACATCTTTGCTTTCTGCTTTATAAAATAAAGTATCATTAGGAAGATTTTTTGTTAATTCTTTTATAGGAATTGATTTTAATAAACACTCTGCAACATCAGGATTATAAATTTCTATTAAAGTTAAAACATTTTTATTAGCCTTTTCTTTAATATCGCTTACTTCTATTTGGAAAAATTCAGATATTGCTACAGCACCATATCTATCTACAAATAAATCTTTTGTTGTTCTTTCGTCATCTTCTATTTCTTTAGCAATACTCTGATATTCTTCATTAGTTCTTGCTACTCTTATTGCGCCGATAGGGCATTCCTTTTCACAAAGTCCACATGAAATACATTTGTCATTATCAATTTTAATAGTTTCATTATCTTCATCCCAAGATAAAGCTCCAGTTGGACAAACCGCAATACCTCCACATTCTTTAGCGTTATCACATATTTTAAAATTAATTAATACTGACATTAAATCCTCCTAAAAACTTTATACCTAATTTCTTCTGTAACTTGTAAATCTTTTAACATACCAGCACTTTCCAAAATTTCATCAATTTGTTGTATCATTTTTGCTCTTTCTTCATCAGTAGATGGTACTTTAATATCTGCCCACCAATCTAACATTTCTTGTTCTAATTCATCTTGAGTTTTAAATTCATCTCTATTATAAGTTAATCCACTTTCAACTAAAGTATAGCCGTTTTCCTGTAATACATTATCAATTAATTCGTTAGATTTTTGAATACGGTCACTATGGTTTTCATTTGGATTAAATACTTTAAATAATTCGTTAGTTACAGCATTTTCTGTTGGTTCAACGAAGATAACACAATCACTTACACGAATCATTTCTTCTAATATTCTTCTTTTTAAGTCTAAATCTAAACTATAGACTTCTCCGCTTAAATCAAATTCGTGAAAACTAGTATTTAGTAATATATCAAAACTTTTGTCTTCAAATTCCATATTAGTAGCATCCATAATTTTTAGTTCAACGTTGTCTAAATCTTTTAAATTTTCTTTTGCCATATTGTAAAAATCTTCTGATAAATCTATACCAACCACTTTTTTTGCATACTTAGCTAATTCTCTAGTATATTTACCATTTGAAAATCCTTGTTCTAAAGCATTATCAACAATCAAATATTTTTCTAATTTTTTCCACATTTCCTCAAAACTTATCATAATCAATTACTCCTTTTCTAAATGTATATTATAATATATTTATTTAAATTACAAGAAATTTTTCTTTTCTTTTTTGTCTTTAAATCGAGCAAATGGCATTAATTCTACTATTAAATCATCTATATTTTCTAAATAGTTACTTAAATCTTTTTCATCAACATATTTAGAAAGACCATTTTCTTTTAAAATACTAATAATTTCTTCATAACTAACATCTTTGCCAATATACACTGGTGTTTTCTTGCCATCTTTTGTGTAAATAACAAGTGAATTAGGAAAATAGAAAGTCGAGTAATCTATTTTGGCAGTATCAAATCTAGTTGATATAATAGTAGTAGCATTAAAATCAAGTGTTAAATTAGCATTTTTAATTAATAAAATTCTATCAATACTTTCTACATCGCTTATTGCACTAGTTTCACCATTTGGAAGTAATGCTCCTTCTAAAGTGTCTTTATCTCTAATTGTCCATGGAGAATCTATCTGTTTTTTCTTTGCTTGTTCAACTTCAGGGGTAATAGCAGTTACTAATTCTTCACTTAGAAAAAAGTTGTGCATTCGGTCTATTATTTTAAAATTATGGTTAATGAAAAAAGATTTTAAGTATTCTACATCATGAGCTTCAGGCCATATTGATACAGGTATTGCTAATGCTATTGAATCTCTTTTTCCATTATTTTCAAAAAATATTAAACAATAATAAGGTATCATTGGAAATTCAAATTTATAATTATTATTCTCATCTAATATATAATCTTTAACATCAACATTATTTATAGATAATTTGTATTGTCCTGCATCGTTATCAATTGAAAAATTCATGTACATTTCAACACATTTTTCATTTTCACCTATCATTTCTTCAGCATATTCTAAAGCTCCTTCCATCTCCTCTTCATTCATTACCAGAAATAAATCTGGCTGACTAAATTTATTTTCCATAATCATTTTCTCCTTTTCATATTAACAATATTTTGTAATCTTTTGACAAATATATCAATTTCCTCTTTAGTATTATATTTACCTAAACTAACTCTTATCGGACTATAATTATTTAAATCCGCCTTACAAGCAGTTAAAACGTGAGATGGTTCTGCAATTTCTGAATTACAAGCTGAACCCGTTGAAACAAAAATATCAAATGCCTCTAACATTAGCATTAATTCTTCCGCTTTAACTCCTTTAAAAGCTATATTTGAAGTATTCGGAAGTCTGTTATCTAAATCTCCATAAATTATTACATCATCGATACTATTTTTAATTTCTTTTTCCATATAATCTCGTAAATCTTTCAACTTTGTATTCGAGTTATAATTATCTTCTAAAATTAATTCTACTGCTTTACCAAGTCCAATAATATAAGGAACATTTTCAGTGCCACCTCTTCGATTGCTTTCTTGATGTCCAAATATTAAGGGAGTAAAAGGTGTTCCATTTTTTATATATAAAACTCCAATACCTTTCGGAGCATTAATTTTATGACCGGATAAAGATAAAGTAGCGCAATTAAGTTTTTTAACATCTATTTTTACTTTTCCTATTGCTTGAACAGAATCACAGTGAAATAAAATATGATACTTTTTAGCTATTTCTCCAATTTCTTTAATCGGATAAATATTGCCAATCTCATTATTAGCCATCATAATAGCGATTAAGCAAGTATTTTCTGTTATAGAATTTTCTAAATCTTGTAAATTGATTCTTCCTAATTTGTCTACTTTTAGATACGTGATTTTATAACCAATACTTTCAAGATATTTCATTGTTTCCATAATAGAAGCATGTTCAACGCTTGTTGTGATAATGTGTTTTTTATCTGTGTTTCTTATTGCACTCATAATAGCAGTAACATTACTCTCACTTGCACAACTTGTAAAAATAATTTCGTTTTCGTTAGCATTAAGTAGTTTAGCAATATTCTTTCTTGCCTTTGTAATCTCATCTTTTCCATCTTTACCGAAAGAATAAGTACTACTAGGATTTCCATACTGTTCAATTAAATATGGTAACATAGCCTTTAATACTTCTTCATCACACTTAGTAGTAGCATTATTATCTAAGTATATTTTTGTATTCATTTAAATTCCTCCAAAAGATAATCATTATTTTACTAAATCACTATAATATATAATTTCTTTATTCAAAGACTTAGCATATTTAATTTCCTTTTTAGTACTAGTCCCAATATAACCATCAACATTAACAACTAAAATAGAGTCGGCTAACTTTATTCTTTCTTTATGCATTTTATCAAGCATTAATGTCTCTTCCTCTGTAAAATCATCTTTATTTGGTCTTTCAGGATTATAAATAGGAACTAACATACAATTACCTTCTAATTCCATCTTTTCGGTAATTATCATCATTTCTTTATAAAATCTTAAACTTCCACATACTGTTATTATTTTCATAACAATTCACTTCCTTTTCCTTATTTTAGCATACTTTATTTATATAGTTTATAATTTAAAATATAATTTTTATTCATTTAATTCAAAGTTTTTCTTTTCTTCTTCGATAGCACTAATTAACTCTTGTTCAGTTGGCATATGTAATTTATATTCTGATGAAAATATTGTTTTATTATCTTTTGGAAGAGTATATTTAACAATAGTTTCATTTTTATTTGTTGATAAAAGTATTCCTATTGTGGAGTTTTCTTCTTCTTGTTTTATTTCCCTATCATAATAATTAACATACATTTGCATTTGGCCAATATCTCCATGAGTTACTTTTCCAATTTTTAAATCAATTATCACAAAACATTTTAGAAGTCTATTATAAAAGACTAAATCTGGATAAAAGTGTTCTTCTTCTAAAGTTAATCTAACTTGATTTCCAACATAGCTAAATCCTTTCCCAAGTTCAAGTAAAAATTCTTTTAAATGCTCTAAAATATTTTTTTCCAAATCACTTTCAAAATAATTACTATTTTCTTTTATATCTAAAAATTCCAATACAAAAGGGTCTTTTACTATGTCTTTACTTGTTTTTAAAATTTGTCCTTTTTCTGCTAATTCTAAAATTTTTTCTTTATCGGCAGATAGTGTTAATCTTTCATATAACAATGAATCTCTTTGCCTTTGTAATTCTCTAACACTCCATTTAGAATTTATGCACTCATTTAAATAAAAATTTCTTTTATGCTCTTCTTCTATTTTAATTATTTCTACATAGTGTGACCAACTCAATTGCGACGACACTGTTGTCGCAATTGGAAAACAAATATAAAACTTTCTCATTCTTTCTAAATTTCTCTTAGAAAAACCTTTACCAAATTCATCAGTTAATTTTTTTGATAACTTTTCAAGAAC
This sequence comes from uncultured Erysipelotrichaceae bacterium, assembly GCA_948442015.1. GTDB lineage: Bacteria > Bacillota_I > Bacilli_A > RF39 > UBA660 > CAOJBM01. Next base: position 12,278 of record CAOJRP010000026.1, on the reverse strand, counting down.
GGCATCACCATAACTTGTTCTTTCGTTATTTTGTTGTTTACTTATAATTAATTTACCTATATTCCAATATAAACCTAGCATTTCAGTATTCACAGCACTATATACTTTATTTCTACTATTAACAACTAATTCTTTAATGTTGTCGAATATAATATTAATTTCATTTTCATTGTTGATTAAATTTTTATCCATTTTATGTCTCCTTTTTAAATTTAATAAGTTATGTTTTCTTTTTCTTATTGTAGCATACTTTATTAATATGGCTACAATTTTTTCAATTGTATTTTAAAATATGATAAAATTAATTAAAAGGAGAGAAAACATGAAAATAACAAAATATCCTCAATCATGTTTAATGATTGAAACAAAAAATAAGAAAATCTTAGTTGATGCTGGTAGTTTAAAATACCAAGATAAATTTTTAGAAGAATGGAAAAAAGCCTCCTTAGTACTTATTACTCATAAGCATGGAGACCATATTAAAAGTGATGTTCTAGAAAATATTAATATCCCGATTTATTCGACTAAAGAAGTTCAAGATACATACCCAAATATAAAATTTAATATCGTATCTGAAAATGATATTTTAGAGTTTGATGATGTTAAAATAGAAGTAGTTAAAGCAGTTCATGGTTATAATCCAAATCTAAAAAATGGTGGTCAAGTATTGGAAAATGTCGGCTATATCATAGATGATAGGAAACATCGTGTATATATTACAAGTGATACAATTTGTTTTAAAAATGATTACAAAGCAGATATTATAGCTCTTCCAGTAACTGGGTATGGGCTTACGATGTCAGCTTATGAGGCAGCTTTATTTAGTAAAGAAGTAGGGGCTAATTTAGTGTTACCAATTCATATGGATAATGAAAAGTATCCAACTGATATTGATTACATGAAAGAAAAGTTCAAAGAATTTGATATAAACTATAAAGTGTTAGAAATTGAAGAAACAATAGAAATTTAAACAAAGGGGGATTTAATAATGGAACTTGTAGACATCGTAGATAAAGATGGGAATTTTACTGGTCAAGTTATGGATAAAGAAGAAGCACATGACAAAAATCTATTACATAATGGAGTAGTGATTTTTATTGTTAATAATAAAAATCAAGTGTTGCTAGGAAAAAGAAGTGCATTTAGAAAATTTAACCCAAATAAATGGGAATTAATTGGAGGACATGTTACTTGTGGTGAAACATTAGAAGAAGCAGCTTTAAGAGAAGTGAAAGAAGAAATAGGTATTAGTTTTACTCTAAAAGATTTATTCTCACTTGATACTAAAGAAATTGAAATGTTAAAAGATGTTTCGCATATATTCTATTTTTATTATATAAAATGTAATTTATTGGAAAAAGATTTTATTATTCAAAAAGAGGAATTATCTGAGGTAAAATGGTTTAATATAAATGAGATTATAAACATGATAAAGGATAAAAGAGAAGATATAGTATTTAATGAAAAAAGAATACCTATATTTGAAAAGTTGAAAGATTTGGGGTAATTTTTTAAAAATTTTTAACTTTTTTATGTTATTAAACAGAATAATTTATTAATTTATGTTATTTTGCACAATTTCCTTTCATTAAGTATTTTTCTTTTAAATAATATTTTATTTTTCTTTGCCTTATAAAACCATTTTATCAAACTTATCTTACCATTTTTAATTTCTAAGCAAGTAATACCATCTTTATGAATACATGAACCATCATTAAAGTATAAGGAAGTATTATTTGTTGGAAATATAGCCTTATGAGTATGACCTGCTATTATCATCATTTTTTTATTATTACTATAATTTATTAATTTCTCTTCATTTTTATTCGGTAGTTCATAGTTTTTAGCCAAAGTCATTGGTGCTCTAAACCCGATAAACTCAAGTTTCTTCCAAATGTATTTAACTAAAAACCTTGATATCCGCCAAATATTACTATTTAAAAAATCTACTTGATGTCCATGTAACATAAATATTTTTATTCCTTGATAATTTAAAATAATTGCTTCATAAACTTCTAAATTATTTAACAATTCTTCATTTTTTTTCTTTATCTTATCGTAATAAGTATAAAAATATTTTTCTAAAATTTCCTTGTTTCTTTTACAAATGTCGTGATTCCCATAAATCATAAAAAGTTGTTTATTTAGATAAAACTTTTTTAATAATTTAAAAGTATCTTTATAAGTATCAATAATTTCATGATAATCATTTACTTCCCACATATCATCTCCATCACCTAATTCAATATAAGTAAATCCTTTTTTATAATAATGCTTCAAAGCTTCCTCATAGAGTAACTTATTTTTGTGAAAATTATCATTAATGTTATTTGTTCCTCGATGAATATCACTCATAATAACCATTTTTGTACTATTTTTAATAGGAAGAACTTTCGCCCTTTCAAGGAGTTTATCTAACTTCTTCATTTTTAACTCCTTGTTTATAAAACACATCATCTTGAAGTATTACTATATTTTGACTATGAACTTCTTTTTGAGGTTTTTTCGTCTTAGTTATATTTTTCAAGATAGGAGGAATGAAATTATTTACTAAGATTTGTTTGTTATTTTTAGAATCATTTATACCATCATTATCGATTGTATCACTCAAATATTTATTATAGAGTTTAACATTTCTTTTATTGTAATGCTGCATAATAGCTTCAAAGAGGAAAAATCTTGTCCAAACTTTTCTTGTTTTAGGTTTTTTATAATGAAAATAGAAGGTGTTATCAATAATATAATAATTCTTTTTTCGGTGCCTTAATTTTTTAAAAGAGGAAAGGAAGGCTTGTAATTGTTCATGACTATTAAAAGTAATTTTAGCATCCATTACTAAGTGCTTTGGTTTACTAAACATTCCAAGTTTAAAGACTGCTAACCACCAGTGTTTTGCTCTAACTTCTGTAATTAATTCTTTTTTGCGATAGAGAGTAAATGCCATATCTAACATGTCATCTTCATTTACTGGCATATACAAAGTATTTTTATTAATTATTTTATCATTAGTATAATAAACACCAATTTCAGCTCCAGTGGTCATTCCATATTGGCCTTTCCAAAAAGTAATTAGCCAATTTTTATTGTCATAATGAAATTTAATTGGTTCTGTATCGATAATCATCGCCCCAATAGAGGCCATAACATCGTATGAGTGGCTGTAGCCGAAGTTTTTTTGCCAAGCATTTTTTGTAGAATAAAAAATATCTTTCTTTTCGTTATAAGCAAACCCTAAAGCATTAAATCCATCATAAGAAACTTTACCATATTTTTTAACAATTAAAGCTAGTATTATTTTAATAGTAGGGTAGATTATAGGTAAAAAAAGAAAATATATAAATATCATAGAATCACATCCATTCTACGATATTTTATGAAGTATTACAAAACCCAGTAATTATATTTGTAACGGATTTAGAAGTTTTGCATAAAAATATGTTAAAGTTTGAAAAAGGTTTTAAATTTTGTTAATTTGTTTAGTTAAAAATTTACAACTATCAGTAACATTCTTTGATTTCATTAATTCGTCATAAGTAAAAAATTTATATCCAAGACATTTGTCCTTTTCCATAATTTTAAATTCGCCACTGATATATCTAACGAAAAAAACAATAAATACCCAATTTTTGTTTTTGTTTTCTCGATGATATATTCCTAAAATATTTTCGATATTGATATTTAAATTATTTCCTGCTTCTTCTTTTATTTCTCTTATGACAGCACTTTTAAAATCAGTATCTTCTTTTTCTATTTTACCGCCAATATCTTCAAATAAAAAATTTTCATCTCTTGATTTACTTCCTCTTTGTTGTAAGAGTATTTCGTTATTATTGTTTCTAATATGAGCTATAACTCCTAATTCTTGATTGGGATAATTATAGTCTTTTAATAATTCTAAAACATTTTCATTTTTTATTATTCTAAAATCCATTTAAATTCACCTAAAATAATTGTAACTTAATTCTTTATTTAATTAAAGAAAAATAAAATATAAATTATTTTGTTTTATCAAAACAATTTTAAAAAAAACGAAATTATTTTGTTAAAACGAAATAACTTTGCATAGGCAACTAAAAATTGGTCTAATATATTTATTGTATAAAAGATGAAATTAAAAATTATATACAAATAACTAATGAATTAAATAATGATAAAGTTAATAGATAAAGAAAATTATTTAAAAGATAGTATAATACATTTGAATTTCTTATGAAAGTTTCATTTTCAATTTGTAATTGATTTTTTTCTAGTATTTTATAAATATGATATAATTAAATAAGAAAACAAATTTAGAAGGAGAGATGATAGAATGCACAAAATATTATTTACAGGTTCGACATTTAGTAAAGAAAAAATTAAAGAGTTAAAAATGAGGGGTTAGAAATTATCCCTACTAAATCTGATTTATCTAAAGAAGAGTTAATAAAGCAACTAAAAGATTGTGAGGCAGTCATTGTAAATGGTAACGAATATTATGATGAAAGTATTTTAAAAGAATGTCCTAAACTTAAGATTATTCAATTTTTTGGTATAGGTTATCAAAAATGTGTAGATATAGAGGCGGCTAAAAAACATAACATTATAGTTTGTAATACTCCAAAAGTTAATTCTTATTCCGTAGCAGAATTTACTTTAGGATTGATTTTCACATTAAATCAAAAAATATTAGAATTTAATAATGAAACTAAAAATGGTATATGGGAAGAAAAACAATTCTTTGATTTAAAAAATAAAACAATAGGAATAATTGGGTTAGGACATATTGGAACTTATTTAGCTGATATTTTATATAAAGGATTTAATGCTAAAATATTATATTATGATATTGTCCCTAAATATGAAGAAGAAAATAAATATAATGCCAAAAGAGTTTCTTTAGAAGAATTATTTAAAGAATCAGATGTTGTATCTTTGCAATTACAACTTAATGCAAGTACTACTAATCTTATTGGAGAAGAATTACTTTCTTTAATGAAACCAAGTGCTTATTTCATTAATACGGCAAGAGCAGAGATTGTTGACTATGAGGCTTTATATAAAATATTGAGTGAAAAGAAAATTGCTGGTTGTGCCTTTGATGGTTTTTATCAAGAACCTATTGATTTAAGTAGTAAAGAAGCAGAACTACTAGCTTTAGATAATTTTATATTAACCCCACATACTGCTCATTTTGCTTATGAAGGAACAGAAAGAGTAGAAAAGATGTGTGTTAATAATCTTAAACAAATATTTGAGGGTAAACCTTGTGATAGTATAGTTACAAAATAAAAATTAGGAAGTGTTATATGAAAAAAGTAATTTGGGTATTTGGAGAATCTGCAACGGGTAAATCAACTTTAATTAATGCTATATTAAATAATGAAAATGATATAAGAACATCTTTAGAGTTAGATAGGGAAAGAATAGATGTTATAAAAAATACAATATCTTTAAACTTAAATGCTTATGATGATGAAAATCACGAAAGTTATAGAAAGAAGATAATAGAAGAGAAAATTAAAGAGTTTTTACAAAGTGATAATACTGTTTTATTAATTAAAGGTCAAACAAATGATATGGACGATAGATATGGAAATACATTAAAACAATTTGCTTTAGATTATCCTAATTTAGATAAAGAGATTTATTTGTTAGAAGTAAGTGATTTAGATTTTCATTATCAAAGATTTATCAATAAAGATTGGTTTAAAAAAGATAAAACTAGATATGAAAAAATTTTCCCAAAAGAATGGTTACCTAGTGCTATTTTAAATCATAGAGAAATAGTCTATTCATTTAAAAAATATGGCTTTTCAATTTTAAATATAGATTCAACAAATGGATTTGTTGTAAAAAAGGAAAATGATTTATATGAAAAGAAAAATTATTAGGAGGAATTAAAAAATGAACAAGTTTGTAGTAATAGAAATAGGAAGTACAAATACTAAATCGTATCTGTATAAAAATGGACAAGTAGAAAATCTCTCTTTAAAAACAATTGAGTTTAAAAATCATTATAAAAAAGAAAATAAGATAAATGAAGAGGATAAAAAGCTATTGTTTGAATTTATAAATGACATTGAAGAAGAAAATATCTTTGTTTTTGGGACAAGTATTTTTAGAAATTTGCCTATAGACCAAAAAGAAGAGTGGCTAAAAGAATTTAAAGAGAAAACAGCTTTAGATTTTCATATTGTAACAAGTGACCAAGAAAATGAATTTACTGTTTATGGAGCAATTGCTAGCATAGATTATAAAGGAAAGATTGCTGTTATGATTGGTGGTGGTGGTTCAACCGAATTATCAATTGTGGAAAATGGTAAAATTATTGAAAAAGCTAACTCTAGTTTTGGAGCAATGGATACAACAGATATGTTTCCTGATTTAAGAACTGATTATGCTACTAGTGATTACGATATGATGGTTGAAGAAACAAAAAAATTAGTTAATAAACCTCAAAATAAAGCCGATTTACTTATTTTAGCTGGTGGTGATTATATATATTATTATGAAGAATTGAACTATCCTATTGTTAAAAATAAGTTTTATGAAAATGATTTACAACCATATTGTTTAGATGTTCTAACTATGGATAAATTAGATAGAAATTTCTTTTATGAAGTGTCTTTAGAAAGTGTTTGTCAAACGACTAATAATGATGGTTGGTGGCGAGGAGCAAGAGGAATGCGCTTGTGTGTTAAAGCTCTTGTTGATATTTTGGAAATAAAATATATTATTCCTACAAGAATTAGTATGGTTTATGGCATAGTAGAAAAAATTAAAAATAATGATTTAAATTTTTAGGAGGTAAAAAAGATGAATAAGAAAATTGTTGTAATAACTGGCGGAACAAGTGGATTAGGGCTTTGTTTAGTAGAAAAGTTAATTGAAAAAGGCTATTATGTTTTTAATATTGCAAGAAATAAAGAAAAGTTGGAAGAATTAAATAAAATGTATCCAGATAATCATCAAGGATTTATAGGAAACATTACTGATGAAGAATTTATCAAAAAGACTGTTGAAGATATTTCTAATTTAGGAGATATAAAGTATTTAATAAATAATGCTGGGACAGCAATTTTTAAAGAACCAACAATGTATGAAAAAAAGGATATTTCCATAGCTTTAGAAGGTTTAGAGGGGATGATATCTTTAACAACAAATGTTTTGAAAATGAAAAAAGAAGAAGATTTAAAGATTATTAATATCATGTCATCTGCTGCTTTAAAAGGTGCTAAGAATGAGGCTTTATATTGTGCTGTTAAGTGGGGAGAACGAGGTTATACAGAGAGTTTAAAAGTCGCTTATAAAAATACTTCGGTTAAAGTTATTGGAGTTTATCCAGGTGGTATGAATACTAACTTTTGGAATAATTCTAGAGATTATGTAAGTGAAGATAAAGCAAATACTTTTATGAAAGCCGAAGATGTAGCAGAAGTTATAGTTTCAAATGTTTTTAATGATATTAATTTGACAGTAAGTGATTTAATAATAGAGCGAAATTCTTAAAATACTATGAAACAAGAGATTATATTTGCAAATTTTTTAGATAATATATCTTTTACTCTTCTAATTCAAAATGGTAAAATTTATTAAATTGACATATAATCAAAAATAACATATAATGTTATTAATAAATGAATTATTATAAATATTTTAATTAAATAATAACATAATATATTTAGGTGGTGATATATGTGAATTATAATGATATTTTAGTTAAATATATAGATGAGTATCCTTTTGATGAACCAATATTTATTGAAGAAATAAAAGAATATTTTAAAAATTATATTCAGGATAATTTTGATAGTGTATTTAAAAATATCTACGTATATATTAATAGGTTGGTAAAAGAAAATAAACTTGTCCAATTTGTCAAAGGAATTTATTATAAACCATTAAAAGGTACATTTGGCAAAAAAACTTTGAATATTAATAAAGTTATTGATAAAAAGTATATGCATAATAAAAATGATATAAAAGGATATATTTCAGGGGCTTATTTATTTAATAAAATAGGTTTAACTACACAAATACCTAAAGAGTTGTTAATTGTTACTAATGATTGTCCAAATGCTAATGATTATAATAATAAAAATCTTGGTGTTATTATTAGAAAACCTAAAATAGAAATTAATGGAGATAACTATAAGTACCTTCAGCTTTTTGATGTATTAATTAATAAAGATAATATTAAAATAGAAACAGATAATGAAAAAAAAATAATTTATAAATTTATTAAAGATAATGAATTAGAGATGGAAAAAATATTTGAATATGCTAATAAAATAAATAATTTAAAACCAATAAAAAAATTATATGAGTTAGGTGGCGAAGAAAGTGAGTAAGGAGGTATTGGAAGAACTAATATTAAATATCAATGCTAGAACAGGTATTAGAAGTGATATTTTAGAAAAAGATTATTATGTATGTCTTGTTTTAAAAGAATTGGCATTTAAACAAAAGGAATTACAAGCTTATTTTAAAGGTGGTACAGCAGTTTATAAAATATTAAATCATATGAATAGATTTTCTGAAGATATTGATTTAACTGTTAAAGTAAATAATAATGAGTCAAATAATAGTAATAAGACAAGACTAAAGAAATCAGCACTTGGGTATAATATTGAGGATTTAGAGTTAGTAAGTGAAGAAACTATTGATAAAAAAGGTAGTGTTACATCATTTTATAAATATGATTCTTTATTTAGCTTAAATGAACTTTTTAAATCAGAAAGAATACAAATAGAATCAACTTCATTTACAGTATCTGAACCAATAGCTACTTATGTTATAGAACCGATTATATATAAGTATGCCAAAGATGAAGAAAAATCTATTTTAAAAGAAAAATATAATATATCTGAGTTTGAGATAGAAATTATTAAACTAGAAAGAATTTTTGTCGATAAGATATTTGCAGCAGAATTTTATTATAAAAGAGAAATGTATGGAGATGTATCTAAACATTTATATGATATTTGTATTATGATGAAAAATGATAATATAAAAAACTTGCTAAAGAATAAGAAAGAGTTAAAGAAATTAGTTGAATATAAGAGAAGAGAAGAAAAATCTAGATTAGGTGGAATAGAAGAAAATAAAAAGATAGTAGATTTTGAATATATGAAATTAGAATTTAATAATGATTTAATTAATGCTTATAATAAAATGCAAAAAATATATGTTCTAGATGATAAAAGTATATTAACAATTGAAGAAGTAAAAGATGCTATAAAAAACTTACTAAATGTATTTAAGAATTTGTTTTGAATACTTTTTTCTTTTACGATAAGACTTGGGTTTATCGTTATTATAATTTTTAATACTTTCGTCAACAAGAGGTACTAATATTTTATCAACTCTTTTTTTAATTCCTTCGATTTTTTGCCATTCATCATCGGTAGGTTTTCGAGGTATTTCAGAATTATTGTCCCAATCACTTAAATAAACAGCAAGTTCTGTAGGGTCACTTAAGTTTCCTTTTTTAGAAATAGTCTGTAGGGCAAAAAGTTTTATTGTGTCGTCATAGGAAGAAACGTTTTTAGAGAAACTAATAGCACACATCTTTTTATTTTGAATAGTAAAATAAACTGTAATATAATTATTTTTTTCAGTAATTTCAAGTCCTTCTAAAGGTAAATAAATTCCTTTTCTTCTTAAATTTAAGTATTTTTTCGCATAAGTTCTAATGTGTTCAATAGTTTTAAGAGGCTTTTCTTGTTCTTCTTTTTGTTTTTCTGCTTCCCAAAACTTTCTTTCACGTTCTTCAGCTTCAATTTTTCTTCTTTCTATCATATCTTGGACACTAGGAAGATTCGTAGTATCAATTTGAAAATCATTAATTTTATTTAATTCATCAATATATCTTCTAATAACTGTTCTTAAAAAATATTCGTTTGGAGTATATTCCTCATTTTGAGAGAATATATTAAAATAACTTTTTTCATTTTTAGGAAGATTATCATGAACATTAGAAATAAAAGAACATTCAAATTCGACATAAAAATCTTCATAACAACCGCCAACTGAATTGCAAACAAGCATTGTAAGGCCATTATCTCGATAGTTATTTTGTTCTAAAACTTCCTTTTTTAAATCCAATAATTCTCTAGAACAAGTTTTACTAGCAATTATAATATCATAGTAACCTAAATAAGGAATAGCATTTCTTTGAAGTCCAGAGTTACAATCGTCTGTTAAAGCAAAAGTTTTAATTCCAATATCATTTAAAACTTGAGCATTAGTTTCTGGTCGGTGACTATAACCTCCTTGCAAAAATAAGACTTTAATATTTTCAATTTTCTTAGGTAAAGTCATTTCTTTTTCTTCTAATGAAACTTGTTTAAATTCTTTATTACTTTCTTTTATTTCTGTGTTATCTAAATATTTATCAAAAAGTTCATCTAAATTTCGAAATGTACTTTTATCTAAATATAATTTTCCTCTATATTCAAAATCACTACCATAATAATATTTATCAAAAAAATAACAATTTTGGTTTTGAAATGAATCTTTAATTTTATCAGAGAAATTAGGATTTTCAAAACAAGTTTTATCAGCCATAGTATCTCCACAAATTATAAGCTCGTATTGTTCTTTAATTTCAGGATGTTCTTCAAAATATTCTAGAGCTATAATAGGACTCTTAAAATAAGTAACATTTTTAAAACCGTATTTAACTAATGTTTCGTAATCACTATCATTTTCAGACACAAGAAGTGTATTCATTTTATTATTAAGAAATCTTTCCATTTTTGTTCTCTTTTCTTAAAAGTTATAATACCATTAAATAATTCAAAAATAAAGTAAATACTTATAACTTGTGTGATATAATTTAGATGAGGTGTTTTAAATGAAAAAAATAATAGTAGGTCAATCAGGAGGACCAACAGCAGTAATAAACTCAAGCGTTGTTGGAGTTTATATTAAGGCAAAAGAATTAGGAATTAAAGTGTATGGCATGGTTCATGGCATAGAAGGATTTTTACAAGAAAAAATTATTGATTTAGATGATTACTTAAGTGAAGAAGAAAATATAGAGTTATTAAAAAGAACTCCGTCAGCTTTCTTAGGGTCTTGTCGTTATAAGTTACCAAAGATAGAAGATGCCAAAGATGTTTATGAGAAAATATTTGAAATACTAGATAAAAATGAAATTGATGGCTTATTCTATATTGGTGGCAATGACTCCATGGATACAATCAAAATGTTATCAGCTTATGCTAAAGAGAATAATAAAAAACAAGTCTTTATGGGAATCCCTAAAACGATAGATAATGATTTACCAATTACTGACCATTGTCCAGGATATGGGTCAGCTGCTAAATATATTGCTACAAGTTTAAAGGAAATTATAAGAGATAATGAGTCATTTGGAGTTAGTAAACCAACAGTTTGTATTGTGGAAATTATGGGACGTCATGCTGGATGGTTAACCGCTGCTGCAGCTTTAGCAAAAACAAGTGATTGTAAGGGCGTAGATGCAATTTACTTACCAGAAGTTACTTTTGATGTTGATGATTTTGTAAAAAATATTGAAGAATTATCTAAAACAGAGTCATCTATTGTAATTGCTGTATCTGAAGGAGTTCAAACTAGCGATGGCAAATTTGTCTGTGAACTAGGGGATGAAACACGTGCGGTTGATGCTTTTGGACATAAACAATTATCAGGATGTGCTACTACACTAGCCTCAATTGTTGCCAATAAAACAGGACTTAAAACAAGAGCTATTGAGTTTTCAACGTTACAAAGAGCTGCTACTCATATTGCATCATTAACTGATATTAACGAAGCAATAGAAGTTGGAAAGCGAGCAGTAGAAGAAGCAAATAATGGTACAACAGGCAAAATGGTTATAATTGAGCGAGTAGAGGGAAGTACTTATCAAAGTAGAACTAATATCTATGAAATTGATGCCATTGCTAATGTGGAAAAGAAAGTACCACTTGAATGGATTGATTTAGAAAATAATACTTTAAAAGAAGAATTTATTAATTATGCAAGACCATTAATTATGGGTGAATTAGAACCAATATACAAAAATGGGTTACCTGCTCATTTAATTAGAAAATAAATTGTAAATAGGAGGATATTGAAAATGAAAATAATAAAAAAGTCTAATAACGAAGTAGCAAAAGAAGAAGCTCATGGGGGAGTGGCAGTAGAAAATTATATATAGCTGATAATGAGTTTGGAAGTGTTCAAGGAATGACTTATGGGTGGTTACCTATAGGCAATATGGTGTTAGTATAGATTTATAGACACAAAAGTGTGGACAATATGTTAAAATA
>CAOJRP010000025.1 GCA_948442015.1 uncultured Erysipelotrichaceae bacterium | reverse complement strand
TATCACATTGTAATTTGTCTACAAAAATGTGTCTAAAAACTTGACATAAATCCAAATTATTAGAAGAAAATACTCAAGACCAAAAGGCAATACTTGAAATAATAAATGATTTTAATTCATTAGCAACAATAAACGAACCTGAAAAGGCTCAAACCTTATATAGAAAGATAATGAATAAAATAAGTACTGCTTTGTCTGATGTTGATACAATTACAACATTGAGTAATTATGGATTATTAGTTTTTAATACATTAAGAGCAATGGGGAAAATATAGTATTTTGATTATAGCACTATATTTTATTTAGAGTAATTTGATATAAATATATTGAATTACTTTTTTATTTGTTTAAGTATTTAAAAAGGTTGTAAAACTTTCCAAATATTTGAAAAATGAATAACGGACTTAGATAAATAATTAAACTATATGATTTTAGATAAAATTGTAATCTTGGGAAACCTACACTTTTTCAAAGATACGGGCTCGTATCTTTTTTTGATTTCATATATTATATATTTTATGGTAAGGAGGTGTCATAAAATGAAAGAGGAAATATTAAGAAAGTTAATTACTTTAATAAGTGAAGATTACATTGAAACATTATTAACTGGTATTAAAGAATACGAAAAAGATTTTCCTTATACTATTGCTTGTGCTAACTTTATGAGTGAATTAAAAAGCAAAAATATAATTGTTGATTATTATAAAACATTTGAAGTTAGTATTAGAGATATGGTATATAGAGAAGCAAGTAATTATTTGGCGAGGTAGGTTTAAATATGGAAAGTAAAACATTTGGCTATGGTAGAGTTAGTAGCAAAGAACAAAACGAGGAAAGACAGTTAGTAGCATTTAGAGAATATGGAATTGATGAAAGAGATATTTATATTGATAAGCAAAGTGGAAAAGATTTTAATAGAGAAAATTATATTACATTAAAGCATATATTAAGAGAAAACGATTTATTAGTTATTAAGAGTATAGATAGATTAGGAAGAAATTACTCACAGATCATTGAGGAGTGGCAAGATATTACTAAAAATATTAAAGCAGATATAGTTGTTATTGATATGCCCCTACTTGATACTAGGAAGAATAAAGATTTACTTGGTACATTTATTAGTGATTTAGTATTGCAAATATTAAGTTATGTCGCAGAACAAGAAAGAACATTTATAAAACAAAGGCAAAGCGAGGGAATTGATATAGCATTAAAAAATGGTACTAAAAGTGGTAAACCTTTTGGAAGACCTAAAATAGAAAAACCACAAGATTTTGATATTGTGGTTAGTAAATGGAAAAATAAAGAGATTAAAAGTAAAGAGGCAATGGAATTGCTAGGATTAAAACCTAATACTTTTTATAATATGATTAAAGAATAATTATTTATACTTAGTTTTATAATGAGATAATAACCAATCAATATATTCCTTTTCAGTGATAATACCATTTACTAGGTCTTTCTTTTTTTGTCGTTTTTCTGTATAGTAAGTGTCTTTTTCTTTTAATCTATTAGGGGCATAAAATAGTTGATTTACTCTCCTTTCTATTTTTACTATCTCATTATTTTCATATTCTTTCTTTTGTAATTTTTTAATAGTAGGTAAACAATGAGGGCAATGTTTAGTCCTGGTATCTATTGTAATATAAAAATTCAAACATTCTTTATTATTGCATTTTTTAATCTTATAGTTATAATCTGATTGGAAAAGACAGTCCAAAAAGGAATAAAGTAGTTCTAATTCATTTTTAAAATCAAAACTATAATCTATATTCATTATTCCACCATATACACCCTGTTTCATAATACTTAGTCGGTATAATTCTTCATTTCTTGCTATTTGAGTTATATAATTTTGCTTTAATGATGGCTTTATATTATTAGAAAAAAGATTTGCAAGTTCTTTATATATATCACTTTGAATAGCTCCTATATCTTGGTTATACTTTTCTACTCTACTCCTATAATATTTTTCTACTTTTAATTGATTAGCATTTTTACGATTATATTTTCTATATAGAGGTTTTTTAGAATTATGATTTTCCACTTTTTCTAAGTGAGAATTAAAAGTTTTTTTTATGTTTCCTATACTTATATTTGAGGTAAATAAAAATGGCTTCCATACCTCTCTACTTATATAGTTATTACCATTGTATTTAATTGTAAAATCAAATAGACTTTGTAATTTAGATATAGTTTCTTCTTTTAATCCATCAAAGAAAGTGCTGAAAAATGGTATATAGGCTGTATATAATTTGCTGTCATCTTCTTTTTCTTCCATTAAGTATTTTGATTTAGGTATTAGATTTCTTTCATCATAAGTATAGTAAAGTTCTAATGTGGGTAAACAATAATCATTACCCTCTGTATCTTTACCATATATCTCACTATAAGTTAATTTCATTATTAACCACCTCTATCTAACGAATTAACTTTTTAAAATTATGTTCGTTTGTTAGATACTATTATACCATGAGATTAAGTATAATCAAAATGTCAGGCGAAATTGTAATTTTTAATGCTAGCAACAATTTAGCTTTTGACATAAAGAAAAGGAGATGTGAAAGATGAAAAAATTAAAAAAAGAAGTAGTACTGTACTTAGATGGCGAAGACAAAGAAAAAGAAATGCTGTTGAAAAAGTATTGTAAAGATTGGGGGTATGTAATAGTTAAAACATTTAAATCAAAAAATAGTGGTTTAGAGGAATGGGATGATGGCATTTTTGATTTATATAATGGAATAATTGAATTATCTGACAAACACAATATAGAGAGAGTTATTACATATTCTTTGGAAGATCTTGATTATGGATTAGATTCTCAAACTTCAATTTGTAATTATTTATGGCAAGTAGATGCCCGTGTAGAAACATTAAAAGAGGGAGAATATATGGGAGAATTTTGGTTTGATTATAAGTTTGAAACATATTTAGACAGTAAGGATAAAAAGGAAATGAAAAAATACTGGACTAAAACTGATAAGAAAAATTGTAAATAGTAGATTGGTTTATTTGTAAAAGTCTATTATAATTATAAATCAATAAAGGTAGGTGGTAATGTGATAAATGACAGCACATAAAAAGCACTACATAGAGTAATGCTCACATGTTATATGAAATATAGTAAAACTTTGGCGAGTCTTATATTTCATAAGTAATTATAGGTTTTTCTAATTCCTATATTTATATTATATGATAAATGTAGTTAGATTGAAATAGTTTTAGAAAAACCTCTTAATAAATCAGATTTATAAGGAGGTAGAAAAATGGATTTGTTAAGAAAAAATGATGTCGCTATATATTGTAGCAGACCTTCTAAGGCAGAAATACCTTTAGAAGAACAATTAGAACGATTAAAAAAGTATTGTAATCATTTTGGTTTAAATATAGTTAAAGAATATATTGATACAGATAATTGTAATAAACCATTGTTTAATCAAATGGTAGAAGATATTAAAAGTAAATCATTTAATATTGTTCTTTCATATAGTTTAGATACATTAACAAAAAATGATGATGAGTTATATAAACTGATAAACGAACTATGTAAATATAAATATGAATTACAATTAGAAAGTTCTTACATTTATGATATAGTTATTAAACCACTCGTTAAACGAGAAAGAAATGACAATCTCCAAGAAGAAAACAAAGAAGAAAAAAAGAAAAAATCAAAATGTTATCCTAAGTTTAAAGCATATAAGGTTAAAAACCCAAAATCAAAAACACCATATAATTGGGTAGATTTATTAGGAGAAGATACATCTTGGTTTGAAGAAAATCCTATCTTTGATAATAAAGGAAATTATTTAGGAACTAGTAGAGATGTTTTTGTAATTATGAAAGAAATCGTAGGATTTGGAAGAATAAAAATGAGCGAAGAAGAAAAACAAGAAAAAGCAAGAGAAGAAGAAAAGGTTTCATTTAAACCTAGAAAACTATTTGAAACTTATAGCGATATGGTTGAAAGAGAGGAAAAAGAAAATGGACAATGCAAACAAGAAAATAGTTGCCATATACACTAGAGTTAGTACAACCGACCAAGCCAGAGAGGGACATAGTTTAGAAGAACAAGAAAAGAGATTAAAAGCAAGGTGTATCTCTAATGATTATGAAGTATATAAAGTCTATACGGATGCTGGAATAAGTGGTAAGGATGTTGATAATAGACCCGCATATCAACAAATGATGAGAGATATGAAAAAAGGTAAGTTTAATATTATTATGGCTTTTAAGATGGATAGATTAAGTCGCAGTGTTATAGATTTTGAAAACTTCTTTAACGATATAAAGAAACATAATTGTGGTGTGGAATTTATTGAGGGAAATATAGATACAACTGGTGCGGCTGGTATGATGTTTGCTCGTATATTAGAAGTATTTGCTCAATTTGAAAGAGAACTGATAAAAGAAAGAACTTTAATGGGGGTGGAAAGTGCAGTAAATAAAGGTCATTTTGGAGGGAAGCCCCCACTTGGTTATAAACATAAGTTAGATGAAAGTGGAAAACATAAGTTAAAACAATGGGAAATCGCCGAAGATGAGGCAGAAATAGTAAAGAAAATATTTGAGTTATGTGCTAGTGGAAAAACTTACTATCAAATATCTAATATTCTAAAAGAAAAGTATCCAAAAATAATTTCAAGTATTAAAAAAGATAAAACAACAGGAGAAGAAAAAATTATTTATAGAAAATGGAATGATAGTTCTATCTCAACTATCTTAAATAATAAATGCTATATGGGAACATACGAATATAGAAAATGTTTGAAAGATAAGGATACAATAGAAATAGTTGGCATTGTTCCTAAAATAATCAGTGAAGAATTATTTAATGACTGCCAAGAAATAATTGCAAGAAATGGTAGAAATTATTATAGGTCTAAGAATTACTTATTTATTCAAAGGTTAGTATGCCCTCATTGTGGAAGAATTATGGCTTGTAATGGAGTTAAAAACAAAATGAAAAATGATTACCTTTATTACAAGTGTAAAGATTGTAATGTATATGTTAGAGAGGAACTAATAGAAAATGCTTTAATCAATGAATTAAACAATTTGTTAGAACTTAGTAGCATTATCAATGATAATTACTATATAACCGATAATAGAACAGCAGAAAAGTTTAATAAATGTAGATTAGATCATCAAATAAGATTTGCTATTGATGAAAAGATTATAAATGATAAGAAGCAATTATTAGATAGTACAGAGTTAAATGAGTTATGGAAAATGACATCATACGAGGCAAAATGTGAGTTTATTGGAGAGTTTATAGATACTATTATTATTAAAGAACAAAAGAATAGTAGAAATAAAATAACAGCAGTAGAAGTAACTGATTTAAAATTAAAATCAAACAAGGTTAAGAAATTGCTAGATTTTGAAGATAATAATATGATAGACAAAATTATTGGTACTGGTGTTTATAAAGCAAGTGTATCAGAAATGAAACACGAGAAAGATGCCGAAGAATATATAAACTTATTAAGAGATAGATATAAGTTCATAGTATTTGAATTTTCAAAAGATGATGAGTTTTTTCTTAACTCACAATTATTTAAGTTAATACATATAAAACCTAAGAGTGTTATAGAAAAGGAAAAAGTATTAGCATTATTCCTTGCTGAAAAGAGTAATCTTATTCAAAAAATGCTTCAAAGTAGTTGTTAAAATTAAAATAAAATGGTAAAATAGTTATAGATTTAATGAAAAAAGTCTTGGGGCTAAAAGTTTGGAAACTCGTTCAGTTTCCGTGCCAGTTGAATGAATCAAGCTTTATGTTTGTTTAAATATATTTTAAGGGTGGTTTTATGAAAAATAACTTAAAATTTTAAAAAAAAAATTGAAGATAAAATAACTGAAGAAGGTCTATTTTATTCTAATTTTAGTGATAAGTTTCAATTAGCTCTTTCTATTACTCATGGTTCTGAAAATTATTCAGAGCATGTTATGTTAAGTGTTACCTATGGAATTGCAATTGGTAAACAAAGCCATACTTTAATGGCGAATAACCTTTAGATAGTAGAGTGGTAGGTGTTTATATTGTAAATTATCAAAAGTATTTAAGTGATTTAAAAGAGAGATTAATTCAATCAAAAAATGAAATTATTAAATTATTGATATCTTTAAAGAAATAGGAAAATAATAGAAATAAATTAAGAAAGTTTGTGAATTTATGGAAGAAAAAATTTTACAAGAATTAACTGAAAAAATAAATAACTTAGAAACAGAATTAGATATTTATAAAAGAAAAAAAGAAGCTTTATCTATAATTATGAGTTTAGAATCAATTAATAGTCTTAATCAAGGATATAATAATTTGATTATTGATATGGCTGTCTCTAAAAAGGGAATGGATGAATTTATTAAGCTTTTGAATCCATGCGAATATTTAAAAGGCTATAATAATGGAGGTAATGCAACTTCTAGTACTCATCCAATAGAATATAATTATGATATTTATTATTTGGCTTTAGGAGAAGGTATTGTTTTAGAATTAACGTTCTGTGAATCTAAAACTGATGGTTTTAAAGAACCTATAAAAGAAATTCATTTATCTATTAGAGCATATGTTACTTTAGATAAGCTATTTATTAAAGTTAATAAAAATTCAGGATGTCCAATACTTGAAATTTTAAATCAAAAAGGTAATAGTATTTTTGATGCTAATACAACTAAAGAATATTTAGATTTTAATAATTTAATGTTAAATGATGTATTAAAATATTTATCAGTAGAAGACTTAGTTAATAGGTTTACTAAAGAAAATCAATTAGAACAAAGAAAAGTCATTAATAAATAGTATTAGAATATAGTATAAAGCATTATAATGAGACATTGTAATTAAAAGATTTCAAATGTTTTAGTTTATAAAAGAAAAAATGTTTTTCTAAAAAATTACTAAAAATAGATATAATAAAAGTTCAAATTTGTATAATAGTATTAAAATAATGAAAAAAATTAGTTAGATAAGGAGATTTAAAAATGCAAAGTATTGAAGAAATAAATAATCTTATTAAGAAAAAACTTGAATCTGGTATGACAGATGATGAATTAAAGGACTTTCTTTATAAAGCAAAAGAATTATATGAAGTAGCACAAATTAATTTAGGAAAAGATGATATTATACCATATGATATTTTATTATTAGAACATAATATTTCAGAACTTGAAAGTAGATCTTTAGCGGAAGAAAATACTAATTCGTTTGGAAGAACTAGATAAACAATTATTTAAAATCTAAAAGTAAAGAATAAGCTTTAATAGCTTTTTTTCTTTTTTTGTTTTTGCTTTTCCAAGTTTTTCTTGCAATTTTAGTATAATAACTTATTTTCAAGTTCATTGTATATAATAAGAAATTTCTTTCCTTTTTATTTAATTTTATATTTTTAAGACAAGAGTTTAAAGAATTTGCAAAATCTTTCAATGATTTAATATCGTAATAACTATTGATTATTGACTTTATATTTTTTTGGATTTTCTCTTTGACAGAAAAGTTTTCTTTAGATAATTCCTCTCTTAATTCGGTGTCTTCCATAGAAACAAAACTCATTTGTTTATAAGCGTAATTGCTAGCAACATCGAGCCCAATAATTTTATCTGTAAAATCACTATTTTTAAACAAAATTTTAATATTATAAGTATTAAGTCCTTTTATATAATTTAGTTTTAAAAGCTCAAAGATATGAAAATCTATTTGTGTGGAAACTCTATAATGTAATTTCTCTTCAATACTTTCTAAAGAAGCATTTATAAGCATTATATCGCCTTTTCGTTGATAACTCATATTATTTAAAAAATAACTAAATTCCTTTATAAAATCCTCTACCTCATAATATTTTTTTATTTCAAATAATTTTTTTATGAGTAAAGTTTCTTCCCAAATAGCTTCATCTTTTTCTTCATTTTCTTTCCTAATAGTATTAATTAGATTTAATAAATTTTCTTCATTAAGCTCGCCTTTAATATAAAGTAAAATAGCTTCTTTAGTAACTTTAAAAAACTTTCCTGTACTCATATTACCACCGTTTCGTAATATTATAATTGAAACAAGACAATAAGTAAATAAAATATTTATTTAAGAGTTCATTTTTGTTATAATTATCCTAGGGTGAATATAATGCGAAAAAAGAATAGATTAGGGATTAAGAATTTTATTACTGTTTTCTTTATAATTATGCTTTTATTTGGTGGTTATTATATCTATACCCAAAGAAGACAACCAAAGAGTCAAACTTCAGTTTATGAAAAATATAATATTTTAACTAATTATTTAAAAGGAAATGGCTATGAGTGTGCTGGCAATTTACTTGAACCAGGTTCAGGATGTACTAAAGAAACAAAAGTAAATAAATATGATTTTATTCGCTATGATGATGGTATCCAATACATAACAGAAAGTGCTAATTACAAAGTTAATATCTTATATCGTCAGAATAGTAATGAAATCTCGATATCTTTAAATAAAGGGGCATTTGAAGGATATAGAGATAAAAAATATTATTGTGAAACTAACAATAATACAGTTTTAGGGCAATTAGAAAATTGTAAAACTTTAGAGAAAGAAGAATTAGATAATCAAGTATATATAAATGTTGTTAGAACATCTTTAAAAGAAATAAGTGATATTTTAGATCATTCAGGTTATGATAGTTCAAAACTAGTTACTCTCTATAAATGGACAAAATAAAATAGTACCAACTGATACTATTTTTTCTTTCGCCCTTTACCTTTATCTTTAACTTCCTTTACTTCAACTTCTTTAGCATCTTTAACAAATTCTTTTTCGCTAACTTCTTTTTCAGGAATTATAATGTCTGTATCATTTGCAGGATCTTTAGAATTTTCCATAATCTTATAAATAATATATCCGTATATTTCAATTCCACTATAAATCATAATAACGATACCTAATACAGATAATACTAAATTAGACCAAAGAATAATATACATTCCACCTAATAAAAGAATAACACTAACGATAAGCATAGATGTATAATTTTTTGTTTTTGGACCTAAAGTCATGGCAGCTATTAACTTATTAATACCGCTTAATAAAATCCAAATTCCCATTATAAAGCGTAGAGCTGTTTCAAATGCTCCAGCTAAGAAAATGAAAAGTAATCCAATAACCATTAAGACAACACTAGAAACAAATTCCTGATTATTAGTAATAACTCCTTTACTCTTTTTACGATAGTAAAAAACAAAATTAAATAGTCCAATAACAGCTAGTATACCGCCAAATATTTGTGACACTAAAATAACTATATCTTCGGGATTAGTAAATAAAATAGCACCTATTATAAATAAAACTAAAGATGTTACTAAAGTTTTAAAAGATGAATACTTATTATTTTTCATTAAAACACCTTCCTTTAACTATATTATACAACAAAATGTTATTTTAAAAAATAATTATTTTTGCTATAATAAAACATAATAGAGGTGATGCACAAATGTTAGACTTAAATACAGCTATTGAAGTATTAAAAAAATATGGTTATACATCGACAAATGCTCACCCATATATTTATAAAAATAACGATACTATTGGAGTTTGTTATTCTTTTATTGATGACAAATATGGTTTTTTAGAAAGAGTAGCTTTATTTCGAACTAAAGAAGAAATGGATGACTTTTTAAAGAAATATCAGTGGTTTAAACAAAATGGTAAAAATAATGATGTTAAAATGTTATTTGATAAATATGATAATCCTTCTCCTAATATTTTATATTATCGTAAAGGAAAATTAATGGCTGCTGATGAAATGTTTAATATTCAAAAATATGAAGAACAAGAAAAAATTTTAGAAGAAAATAGTATTGTTTCCAATTATATTGAAGTAGCTACAAAACTTATAGAACATTATGAAACCATTAAAAATACCCAAATAAATTATTTAAAATCTTTAAAAGAACTATTAAGTGAGCATCGAAATAAGTACTATGAATTACAACTTTTAATAGATAAGTATAATACGCATATTAAAACGAGAAAGATAATTGATACTACTAATTTAGCTATTGAGGCAGGGATTAATATAAATATAGAAAGAGCTCTTAAAGAAAAATTAAGTCAATATAGGAGTGAAATTCCTAAAAGAGATGATGCTATTCTTTTAATTAAAGAAATATTTGACCTTTGTCTAAACTTAGAGTTAAATCCTCATTACTTGCAAGGGTTTATAATTGAACATGACATAAAAAATGATATAGCTTTAGCTAATGCGAAAATTGATTATATGAGTGGAATAATTAAAAATAAAGATAATTTATTATTTACTAAAGATTTAACCAAAGAATTTATAAAAATTGATAAAAAAATTATAAGTACTCAAACTAACGTTATTCCTAACTTTATTGAAAGTTGTAGCAATGCTATAAAACAGAAATATAGTCATTATGATATAATAGATCCATTAAAAATAGTTTTATACTTAGAAGAAGTAAAAACCAATAAGAATTATTCTGAAGTTGCTAAGAAATATAAAGTAGTTCAAAAACAAGAAGAAAAAGTTTTACTCTATGATTATGAAGATGTTATTAAAGATTTAAATGAACAATTTACTAAGTTACCTGTAACTAGTCAAAATGAACTTATCTACTATTTTTCTTTTAGAAGTATTTTTGATTTAATTATTAATATACCTAATTATGAGAGTTTAAGTGTAAATGTTATTTTAGATAATTTGCAGTCTAATAAAGATTGGGAAGAAATAAAGAAAAAAGTTTATGATGATGTAAAAATGGCTCTTGAAGTATCTAGAAATGATATTTATAAAAAATCTGTTTTTGCTAATATTAACTTTACAACAATAGAAAATTATATCACTTCCATAGTAAAAATACTTAATAATTTAAATAATAAAAAAGAATTAGCTCTAAAAATTCCAACTGAAGTTTATTTTGTAACAGAAAATTATGAACAGTTAGAAAACTTAAGTGTAGTGAATACTACTTTAGATATTGGTTACATTAATGGTCAGGTAGCAGGAAATAGTTCAAAAAAAGCTATTTTAGCTAATTTAAATAAAGGTGTCTTTGTCCTTTATAGTGATAGAATAGTTCTATTTTCTAAAGATAAAGAATTAGAATTTACTACTCAATTAAGAGAAAATAAAACGCTAACGTTTTCTATTAAAAATACAATATTACAAAGAGTTAATGAAATAGTTATAGTTACAAAGTATAGTTCTAATATAATAAAGGAAGAAAATATAGATGTTGTTAACGGATTAAATGTAAAAGCTAAGAATGAATATTATAAAGTGATTTTTAATAATAAAGGATAAAGGTGAAATTATGGAAAAAAAGAAACAAAAATTAAGTTTAATGGAATTATGTACTAAGTTTATTCCTACAATAAAAAAAATTTTTAATTATTTGAAAAAAGTAGAATTTAATAAGAAAATGAAGTTAATAGGTGAATTATTCATTATAATTGTCTTACTATGTCTTTTAAAGTTGCCATTTTCAATTGCGAGAGATTTAATTATTAATGTCTTTTTCTCTGTTGAAATAGCTAATAAATTATTAATGAATATGTTATATATTATTTTTGAACTACCATATTTAATATTAGTTATTTATATGTTAATGAAAATGATTGTTACTAAGTATGAGAATATAGAGGTAGATGCTAAAATACCAGAAGATGCCTCGTTATTTAAAGATGAATCTGTTGTAAAAGAAGAACAAGTAGTTTTACATACAAATGATGATATTGTACTAAAAAATGAAGTAGATAATCAATCTATAAATAAAGATAATGAAGAAAATGAACTACCTAGTTTAGCAAGTGATACTAATTTAACTACTTCATCGACAACTAGTAACGAAAATAATTCTAATTTTTAAAAAGTATACTATAATACTTTTTAATGAGGGTGGATTTTAACTATTGGAAATTATAATTCGAATTAGAAAAATATTAAATAATAGATAAATTAGATTATTAAACTTTTAAAAGCAAATATTTTTTCTTGTAAAATTCTTTATTTTGTTGTACTATTGTATGAGTGTTAAAGAAGTGGGTGTTTTATATGGATAAAATTATAAATATTGCAGTAGTTGCACACGTTGATGCAGGGAAAAGTACTTTAGTTGATGCATTACTTTCTCAAAATGGTGTTTTTCGTGCTAACGAAGAAGTAGTAGATTGTGTTATGGATAGTAATGATATTGAAAGAGAAAGAGGAATTACTATCTATTCTAAGGAATGTGCTATTCGTTATAAAGATTACAAAATAAATATTGTTGATACTCCAGGACATGCTGATTTTTCATCAGAAGTAGAACGTGTTATCAAAACAGTTGATACTGTAATTTTACTTGTTGATAGTGCAGAAGGACCAATGCCTCAAACAAGATTTGTTCTTAAAAAAGCCTTGGAGCAAAATTTGAAACCGATTCTATTTATTAACAAGATAGATAAGAAAGATGCAAGACCACAGGAAGTTGTTGATATGACATTTGATTTATTTATGGAACTTAATGCAACTGACGAACAACTTGATTTTCCTATTGTTTATGGAACTGCAAGAGATGGTATAGCAAAATTATCCTTGGATGATGATAGTAGTGATATTTCTCCATTATTAGAAACTATTTTAAAACAAGTAGAACCTTATCAAGGAAGCGAAAATGACTCATTACAATTACAAATATCATCTCTAGATTATGACTCATTTATTGGACGTTTAGGAATAGGTCGAATAACTAAAGGTGCTATTAAAAATGGTAGTATGGTAAACTTATGTAAAAATGATGGAACTACTTCGAAGTTTAGAATATCAAAATTATTTGTTAATGAAGGAATTAAAAGAGTAGAAAAAGATATTGCTTATTATGGTGATATTGTAATTGTTGCTGGATGCCCTGATATATCTATAGGAGATACTATTTGTAGTTCTGATTCTATAGATCCACTACCTCCAATTATCATTGAAAAACCAACTTTAAGTATGAACTTTGTTGTTAATAATGGTCCTTTTGTTGGTAAAAGTGGTAAATTCTTAACTTCAAGACATTTAAAAGAGAGATTAGAAAAAGAACTTGAAACTAATGTTGGTTTAGAAGTTGAAGAATTACCCGGTTCAGATGGATTTAAAGTATCAGGTCGTGGAGAACTTCATTTATCTATTTTACTTGAGAATATGCGTAGAGAAGGTTATGAACTATGTGTATCTAAACCAGAAGTTTTATATCAAGAAATAGATGGTGTTAAATGTGAGCCTTTTGAAAGAGTAATTGTTAATTGTCCAGGAGATTATCAAGGAACTATTATTAATGATATTCAAGAAAGAAAAGGTATCTTAGATATTGTTTCAACTAATGACGAGGGTTACGCCCATTTAGAGTTTGTTGCACCTACTCGTGGTTTAATTGGATATCGTAGTGCTTTTATAACAAATACTAAAGGCGAAGGAATAATGGTTAGAAGTTTTGATTCCTATAAGCCTGCTGTTGGAGAATTATCAACAAGAAAAAATGGTGTTTTAGTTTCAATGGAAACAGGTAAAACACTAGGATATTCTCTATTTGGATTACAAGATAGAGGAATACTTTTAGTTGGCCCTGCAACTGATGTTTATGTTGGGATGATTGTTGGAATTCATAATCGTGAAAATGATTTAAATGTTAATCCTTGTAAGAATAAAGAAATGTCTAATACTAGAAGTAAAAGTGCTGATGATGCAATCGCCTTAATTAAACCTAAAGATATGACTTTAGAAGAAGCATTAGAATTTATTGAAGAAGATGAGTTTGTTGAAATAACTCCAGCAATTATAAGACTTCGTAAAAAAATTCTAGACCCTAATGAAAGATATCGCTTAAATAGGAAATAATGTTTAAAGAGGAATGTTCCTCTTTTTATATTTCTTTTCTTTCGATATTTTTAGTAGTTAACACTTTATTTTTATCTTTTTTATTAATAAAAACAACTTCATATCCGCATGCCTCGGCAATTTTTTCGATATTTTCAAAGTTAATATCTGTTTTTAATCTTTCATAATCGCTTAATGTACTTCTTCCAATATATGTAAGTTCTGCTAATTTTTCTTGGGTAAAATTATTTTCTCTTCGCATAGTTTTTAATATTTTGCCAATCATTTATATCACCTATAATTATAATTGTCGTATTTTTCCGAATTTTATTCTTGAATTGTGGAGAAACACGGAGTATAATAACATTATAATTGTGGAATAATTCCACAAGATGAAGTAGAGGTTAATGGAATGAAAGAAGAACGAAAAAATAATAAGAAAATAATATTAAGGGGATTAGGAATACTATTAATGCTTTCGTTAATAGTGGGAATAAGTTATGCATATTGGATGGTAACTAAGAAACAAGAAGGATTAAATAAAGTAAGTTCAGGATGTTTTAATATTGAATTATCAAATGAAAAGAATGATATAAAGTTAGAAAATGCTTATCCAATAGCAGATGAAGAAGGAAGAAAGCTAGTACCATATTCATTTACAGTAACAAATACTTGTAGTTTATTTGCAAGTTACAATATTAATTTAGAAATGTTACAAGGAACAACACTCGCTAGTAAATATATCAAAGTAATGGTTAATAATGAAGAGATAAAGAATCTAGCTGACTTAGAAACAACGAATACAGTATTAAATAATTCAGTAGAATCTAAAAAACTAACAAGTGGCAGTTTAGGAAGTGGAGACAGTGAAGATTATACAGTAAGAATATGGATGGATGGAAATATAACAGCTAGTGATAAAGACTCCATGAATAAAGTAATGTTATCAAAAGTAGTGGTGGATGCTAGTGTAAGTAAATATAATCCAGTGGATAGTGGGATAACATTATTAAAAGATGCAATATTAGCAAATGAATACCAAACAACAGATATTGAGTTAGCAAAAGCAAAAATAGCTAATAAACAAGCAGTAGATTTTAGTAAAACAGCCCCAATAATAGATTGGGAAGAAAGTCATGCAAGTAATATTACTACAATTGAAAGCATATTACCAGATCCTAGTCTCGTAAATTCTGGAATAGATGGAACAGAACTTTTAACTGCTCAAAATGTGTTACCACGAATTGGTACGGGATATACATTTAATATGAAACTGGCTATTATACTTTGACTGGTACACAAAATGTTGATCTGACAACTTTAGATTTTTCTAGTAACAACTATTATTATACGCAAAACTCGACAAACATAAATCAATCGGGAGACCTATCGACTTATACTGATTCAACACGTACGACTATACTTAAGGTAAAGGGAGTAACGAAAACGAATAGTAAGCTTGAAACTCCTAATGGAACAAAGCTTGCTGCAATAACTTATAATGTAACAGGATACCGATATACTCAAAGAGAAATAGAAAGTGATAAATCGGATAAAGGATTATATCCAATGAATGATTATAATGGAACAAGTTATTACTATCGAGGAAGTGTCAATAATAACTATGTTTTATTTGGAGGTCATTACTGGAGGATTATCAGAGTTAATGGTGATGGAAGTATAAGGTTATTATATTCAGGATCGAAAAAAGATGCCCAAGGTGAAGAATTATTTGCGAGACTAACAGATAGTTCTTTAGGATATTCTTCTACTAACAGAATATCTTTTAATACAAATAATGGAAACCCAGCGTATGTTGGATACATGTATGGAAACACATTAAACTCAAGTTATGCAGAAACTCATGCTAATGAAGTAGATTCAACTATCAAGAAATATTTAGATAGTTGGTATCGTCAAAATATCGAAGAAAAAGGATATTCAAAATATATGGCAGATAGTGGTTTCTGTAGTGATCGATCTTTATCAATGGGTGATGGATTCACTCCAAATAAAACAACATCCTATAATGCGCGTAATAAATTTAATAATGGATTAAATCCTAGTGTTATGTGTCCAAATACGAATGATTTATTTACAACATCAAGTAGTAATAATGGAAATAAAGTACTAATATATCCAATTGGATTAATAACATTTGATGAACTTCGAATGGCTGGGTTAAAAAATGGATATATAAACAAATTAACATATATTAGTTCAGGTGTATACCCCTATTGGACAATGACTCCGAATTATTATTGGGATCGAATTACTGCGAGCCAAGTGTTTTTTACCGAGAGCGGTTTAATCAACAATGGCGGTACTGTTGATATTAATCTTGGAGTAAGACCAGTAATAAATTTAAAAGCTGAAACAGAAATAAGTGGAGGCATTGGAACTTCAAATGAACCATTTATAATAAATTAGGCAAAAATAATCATAATAATAATAATAAAAGAGTTGTAAGAGGTAACTAGAGTAAAACCGATATTTGTACTAAGAAAAGAAATAGTTCTATTAATAGGAAATATTTCTGCTAATTTTTCTTACATGTTAAGTAATAGCCTTGAAATTTTATGAGAAATCATAATTTTTTTAAGTGGTTAAATAGAGTTAAAAGTGTGCTATAATACTAATAATAAAAAGAAATTTTAATAATATAAAATACTTGTATCTATTTAATAATGTATTTTTAGCTAAAGCCGAAGATGAAACAATAAAAGAGTATAAAATTATTATTAATATCAAGAAAAAGAAGAGATAAAAGAAGAATTTAAAACTGAAGAGAAAGATCCAAAATTTGATAAAAAAAACAACATTTGCTAAAAAGAGTATTTTATTATCAATAGGAATAGATTCATTAAGTATAATAATTTTTATAATAGTTTAAACTTAACTATTAAGAAATATTTTTTAGGAAGTGTTAGAATGAAGGAAAAAGAAAATTTAGAATATGGAAAAACTATTGGTATTATTTGTTTAGTATTATTAATCGCGGCAATAATAGTACCTCTTATTAATAATTTTTTAGAAGGAAATATTAAAATTTTAAAAAATGATATGAGAATAGATTATACATTTGATGAAGAAATTATAACTTTAAATGTAGATAGCAAAACAGCGGATAATTTTAAATGCTATTATGGTTTAGAAGAGAGTAAATTACTTGAAGTAGAAATGATTGATAACATCTGTAATATCCCGAAAGGAAACCTTATAATGGGACAAGTTTATTATTATAAAATAGAAGCTTACAAAGAAGATAATAAACTATTTGAAAAAGTATTTAGTAAAGATTATGATGTAACTTTAGAATATGCTTTAAAAGATAAATGTTGCAATTTGGGTTATTGTAATGATGAAGAAGTTGTCTACTTTAAAAACGAAGATACTTTATATGCATTATATAAAAAAGATGAAGATAATAAGGCGATTCTTGGAATAGCAATTAATAACTTTAAAAGTTATAGTTTAACTAATGAAGATTTAACTAATTTTGAGCCATCTAGAATAAGCGATACTTTAAAAGATTTGTTTAATGATAATACTTTAGATAACTATTTGATTAACTATCAATTTGAACACGATATATTAGTAAAAGGGAAATTAAGTGATGAAAAGTTTTTAGAAAGTAAGATAAATTTATTGTGTTGGTTTGATTATGAAAATATTAAAAATTATGATTATTTTAAATATGTTACTACATTACTTGGAAGTTATCAAATTGAAAAAAGGGGGAATGAAGAGTACCACTACCCTATTTATGTTAAAGGAAAAGAGAGTAGGGTTTTGAAAAACTTGCAAAGTGGAACTGTAGCTTTATCGGAAGTTATAGCTCTTTCTAGTGATTTAAAGGTTAAAAGTTTTGGAACAATTGATGAACCATTTATTCTAGCTTAAGAGTTATTTATAATTGCTTTTTTCATGATTAAACTGTATACTAATTTCTAGGAGTGATGAGTTTATGCGTGAATTTAGTGAACAAGAATTAGTAAGAAGAGAAAAAGCAAAAAATATTAAAGAATTAGGTATTGATCCTTTTGGGGAAAAGTATGATAGAGATTCTTTTGCTATTGATATAAAAAATAAATTTAATGATATTCCTCATGATGAATTTGAAAATAGAAATGATTTAGTGGCTGTAGCAGGAAGAATTATGTTTATTAGAAAAATGGGGAAAGCTTCTTTCTTTACTATTAAAGATAAAACTGGTTCTATACAAATATATATATCTATTAATGATGTAGGAGAAGAAACTTATACCTTATTTAAAACAGCTGATTTAGGAGATATAGTTGGAGTTAAAGGTAAAGTAATGAAAACTAAAACTGGAGAAATTACTATTAAATGTTTAGAATATACACACTTAGTTAAAGCTTTAAAACCACTTCCTGAGAAATTTCATGGATTAACTGATATTGAAGAGAGATATAGAAGAAGATATGTTGATTTAATTATGAATGAAGAATCAATGAGAGTAGCTACTACAAGACCAAAAATTATTAGATGTATTCAAAATTTTATGGATAATCAAGGTTTTTGTGAAGTAGAAACTCCAATATTAACTTCTTTGCTTACAGGAGCATCTGCTCGCCCTTTTGTAACTCATCATAATACTCAAGATATTGATATGTATTTAAGAATTGCTTTAGAATTGCCTTTAAAAAGATTGCTTGTTGGTGGAATGGAAGCAGTTTATGAAATAGGACGCACTTTTAGAAATGAAGGAATGGACCCAAAACATAATCCAGAATTTACTTTAATGGAAGCTTATTTAGCTTATAGTGATTTAGAGGGTATGATGGATTTAACAGAAAAGATGTATACAACTATTGCTCGTGAAGTAATAGGTAAGATGACTTATAATTGGTGTGGTAACGAAATTAATTTAGAAGGACCTTGGAAAAGAATTAGTATGGTAGATGCTATTAAAGAAGTTACAGGAATTGACTTTAAGAAGGAAATGACAGTGGATGAAGCCTTAAAATTAGCTGATGAACATCATATAGAAGTGCAAGAACATGAACATACAGTAGGGCATATAATTAATTTGTTCTTTGAGAAATACGTAGAAGAAACTTTAATTCAACCAACGTTCTTGTATGGACATCCTGTTGAAATATCACCTCTTACTAAGAAAAATAAAGAAGATGGAAGATTTGTTGATAGATTTGAGTTGTTCATAGGTGGTAAAGAATTTGCTAACGCTTATACTGAATTAAATGATCCAGATGACCAATTAGAACGATTTGAAGAACAATTAAAAGAAAAAGATTTAGGAAATGAAGAAACTAATGACATTGATATGGATTTCATTGAGGCGTTAGAATATGGAATGCCTCCAGCTGGTGGTATTGGTTATGGTATCGATAGACTTTGTATGTTGTTTCTAGAACAAGAATCAATTAGAGATGTTTTATTATTTCCAACGATGAAAGAAAGAAAAAAAGAAGATTAAAACTTATATGAATAAAAAGTATAAGTTTTTTTGGATGAAAAACAGACTTTTTCGAAATACAACTCCTAAAAAGTCCTAAAAAACTTTAAATATGCTATAATAACAAGTAACTTGGAGGGATTAGAATGTTAGATTTAAAAAGTGATAAATCAATTATCTTAGGTTTAGGAGATTTAAAATTATCAGATACAGAAGAAATACTGAAAAATGAAAAGACAATAAATGGAATTTATTATAAACCAATTTTTTCTGTCTTAGCATGGGATAAAGGAAACTTTGATTTTTATGAACCATATGACAGATTAATTTGCCATTTAGTAGTTGGAGATGGTAAATCAGGTGTAGAAATAGCAAAGAACAATCATAGTATTTTCTATGGGTATGGTGCTAATAGATCTAATTCTAATGCTTCTAATATTGTTTTAGGATTTTTAGATAAAGAGTATTCATACTTTTTAAAAGAATGCTTTGATTCTGACACGATTTATAGTAGTGATCCTGAACTTGTTAGAAGAGATATTATTCGTGTATTTCATTGGCGAAGAAAAGATGCAAAATATAAACTTTGTCCTATATTAAATTTTCGTTATAATGATGTAAAAATAGAAAAAAAAGCATACGAATATTTTGAAATACTAGAGCCAAGGATAATGGAATTTCAAGATGCTTTTAGTGATGAGCAATTAAATCAACTAAGTTTAAGAAGAAAAAGATAACGATTACAATTGTACTTTTAAGCGAAAAACTTGCTTTTTTTAAGATTTGGTATATAATATTCCTCTATTAAGGGGTGTTATAATGAATTGTAATATTGAAAAAGAAACAAGATTAATAGAAGCTTTAGGTTATCATTTAGTAGAACCAAATAACAATAATTGTTTTTGGATTTTAGATGCAGAAGAAAATGAAGTTGGATACATTAAATTTGATAATCTTTATGAAGAAAAATTAAAACATTGGGTAAACTTAGATGAAAATGATAAGAAATTTAGGCAATGTAAAAAGTTATATGATGATTATCTAAAGAAAGATTCTTCTTTAGATTTTGGATATACTATAAAAATAGATAGTAAAAATGTTTATTACGAATCGACTAATAAAAAAGAAGAACAAAATAATTTTAGTTATGAATTAAATATAAAAAGAGAAGATGGAACTATTGATTTTTTAGAACTTATGTTAGGAAATAATGCATCTTTAACTCTAAAAAGTAAGAATTATGGTAATATGAGTTTTAAGATTAACCCTAATAGGATATTTGTAAATTTTATGAGTAGGACAGAAAAATTTAATATAGAAGAAACTATTTTGTATGAAGTTATTGATGAAAACAGTTTTAGAGAAAAAAAGGGTTATACTTATCAACTTAGATATTGCCCTCAAAAGATAAAACAAGAAAATGGAGTAAGAGAAATTAAAACTTGTGAAATAAGTGGCGAAAGCTTTTCTTCCTCTCCTAATAAAATAGATTTGATGGATAGAAGTTGGTATAATGGTCATATGTGGGCAAATAATCGAAGTACAGTATTAGGTACTGTTGAAGAATTGATTTATAAACATAAAGCAGGAATCAAAGCTTTTAATCATTTTCGATATTTAATAAACCAAATATTACCTTTTAAAGAAGAAATAGTTTCCCTAATGTGTGGAGAAAATATGGACCAAATTGAAGAAATGCCTTTCTTTTGCAATAAAAAATGTGGCAATCGCATAAAAAATAGTATTGATAATCTAACCTCAATAAAATAAGGGATTAGTCAAAAATATTTATATTACAAACTTCATGTAACAAAAATTTACTAAATTGATTTTTTTAAGTATTTATGGGACTTTTTTACTTTGTGTCAAATTTTTATGCGATTGCCTTAAATAAAAAAAATCATTTTAACAAAAATTTATCAAAAGTGATATAATCCTGAGTTTGACAGTTGTAAGAGAGTAAAAACTCCCTATGCCTTATTTTATAAAGGTTTAGAGAGTTTTAATTTACCTGAAAAAATGCGTACGTT
>CAOJRP010000024.1 GCA_948442015.1 uncultured Erysipelotrichaceae bacterium | reverse complement strand
CCCCCCCGACCTTTCGGTCAAGTTAAATAAGAATAGTTAACATTTATTCGACAAAAAAAGTATATAATTATTTTTATTTAACGTAATGTTTTATTTAATATAGGACGCTTATTTGAAGAATAGTCAAAAAATAGTATAAATTCAAATTTCAAAATATTAAAAATATCTTGCTTAGATACTCTAAACCTCAACAACTTTTGACCCTGCAATCATGTCGTGTAATCCTCTTTCATCTTTCCTAAAAATAATCATAAAATATGTGCTATAAGTAACAACAATATTTACAAGACCAACAATTGTATATAAATTATAAAAAATATTATCACTAGTTAATTGGACTAAAATCATATTAATAATTGTAAATATCAGCCCATATAAAATCATACTTCGAAGTAAAAAATTTCCTAAACTTAACTCTTCGTCATCACGAGA
Organism: uncultured Erysipelotrichaceae bacterium; assembly: GCA_948442015.1. Classification (GTDB taxonomy): domain Bacteria; phylum Bacillota_I; class Bacilli_A; order RF39; family UBA660; genus CAOJBM01. The sequence continues at coordinate 21,168 of CAOJRP010000024.1, read as the reverse complement.
AACTACTTTTATTTTAAGAAATTTCTTACCTAATGTTTGCCCTTTATTAAAATATTGAAAGACTACAAAATATCCTATCATCACAATTACTTCAATAGAAAAATAAAGACTTCCAAAACTATTAACATCATAAACTATCGCCTTCATATCATCAACTTTATCATTTAAACTTTCTTCATCTAATTTTAAAACATCTTGATATAAATTATTTAATCTTTCTGTAGCATCATTATATTGATAAAATGCTTTAGAAAAAATTCCACTACTTGTTACTAAAGTCATAAAAAGATTGATAATAAAAAAATCAATGATATAAGCCACTAATCTCTTATATTTAGTCTTCATTTTCCACTCCTCCTGTAATAGTAATATTATCAACTAAAAGACAAGGAGCACCAATAGTTGAAGTCGTATAAACTATTTCATTACCAATATCTATTACATTATTAAATACTTCATGCAAATTTGTCACAAATATAACATTACTAATACCACTAACAATCTTCCCATTTTCCACTAAAAATCCCGAACTTATCTCACCTGTATAGACGCCAGTATTAATATTTGTTGCACTACTAGACACCATAACATCATTAACAATTATTCCATTATCCATTTTCTTGATTAAATCTTCATAAGAACTATTACCTTTTTCCAAATAGACATTTCGAACATCAATTCCTCCATTGTATGAATTTCCACTACTTTCTTTTTTCGCTTCCTTAGCACTTTTATTATCATATATAAAACTTTTTATAATGCCTTTTGAAAGTAATTCTTTTTTAGATGTTGTAGTCCCTTCATCATCAAATAAACGAGTACTTGGGCTATTCTCATCTTGAGGATTTTCAATAATTGTTAGCTTATCACTAAACTCTTTTTGACCTAGACTATCTTTTAACAGAGTAATTCCTTTATTAACACTATTACCATTTAACATTGAGACAAAGTAACTGATTAAGTCTTTAACAACTGCTTCTCTAAACAAAATCTTATACTTACCACTTTTGATGTTTTTCTTATCTAAATGAATTTTATTAGTTAAAATAATATCTTTAGTAAAGCCCAAAACATCTAAATCTTTTTTATCTTTAACAACAATAATTTTAGTATCCGTTACAGCTTCTTCATCATCTTTTTTAGAAGTTATTTCACATCCATACTCATAATAACTATTATTACTTTCTAATGATAAACCTTCACTATTAACAATTCTTTTACTAACAGCTTTATATTCTATTTCTTGTAAATAAAACGTACAATATGGTTCTTTTTTAGCTAATTGATAAGCATTAATTAAGTCATCCTTAAAATCACTTACAATTTCTTTTTTAACTTTTTTATTTGCTTTAATTTCTCTAGCTTCTAATACTTCATCTAAAGTTTTATTTTCCGTAAACTCTGCCATTTCTTTAATACTAAGTATTAAAGACTCATCTAAATACTCTGTATTTAAAGTTATGGTATTATCTTGGTAAGTTGCTTTTATTGTGTAAGTTGTAACATCCATTGTCTGTTCTTTGTGAACTTCATCATTGTGCATTTCGATATTACTCGAGTAGACATTATTAATCGTTAGTAAAACGTTTTCTATACCATTATCTAAACAAAGTTTAATAAATTCTTCACTATTCATCTTTTCCACCTACCATCATTTTAGATACTTTAATTGTTGGCTGTCCAATTGTAACAAATATAGTTCCACTTTCTGCCCCACAATAACCATCTTCTATTCTTAAATCATCGGAAACCATTTCGACTCTCTCTAATATTTCTTTTCCTGTTCCTATTAAGCATAAATCTTTTAAAGGTTTTGTTATCTTTCCATCTTCAATTAAATAAGCTAAATCAACAGAGAAGTTAAACTCGCCACTAGTTGGGTTTACAAGACCACTTCCCATTCTCTTACAATATATACCATATTTAATACTTTTTAACATATCATCTATTCTATCAGTTCCTTTGGCAATATAAGTATTAGTCATTCTTGATGTTGGTTCATAAGTATAATCTTGTCTTCGACTATTTCCTGTTATCTTATGTTTCATCACGTCTTCATTTAAGTAATCGACCATATAACTTTTTAAAATACCATTTTCAATTAAGATGTTTTTAGAAGATATTGTCCCTTCATCATCAACATTGACACTACCCCAACCATTTTTAATAGTTCCATCATCAATTAAAGTTACTTTTGGACTAGCTATTTGTTTATTTAAAAGACCAGTAAAACAACTAAGATTAGTAGCAACATGAGTTGCTTCTAAACCATGCCCACAAGCTTCGTGAAAAATTATCGCTCCAAAACCATGTTCCAAAATTACTGGATATTCCCCACCTTTAATAGTTATAGCATTAAGTTTATCTATTGCATCATGAACTGTATTTTTAACAAAATCTTCGATATTAACCTCATCAAGTAATTCATATCCTTTAGCACTACCAATTCGGTCAAAGATATATTCTTGTACATCAGCCTTTTTGACATAAATGCGGATAAGAATTCTCGTATTGATATAACTTGACTTAATTAATTTACCATTAGTATTCGCAATTTCAAACTCATTATCTTCTTCAATAATGGAAGCACTTACTTGACTAACTAAAGGACTTTCACTTCTTGCTAGCTCATCTATTTTTTTAAGCAATTTAATTTTATCTTCAGTTTTATAATCATCATGTTTTATCTTAGCACTAACTATAGAGTCTTTTATCTCTTCATTTAAAGTAATATTTTCTATTACTCTCTTATCATTATAATAACTACTTAGTAATTTAGCTTTTTCCATTAAATTAGTCATGCTTAAATCATTAGTAGCAACATATTTGGAATGATTTGAAAGAATAGAACGTAAACCTATACCTTCTCTTTCTAATACTTTAATAGAATCAATTTTACTATCAATTAAACTATATATTTTTCTTTTACTTTTTTGTTTATAAATATCAGCATATGTACAGCCAGTACTTACTATATTATTTAATAGTTCTTCATAATTAGTTTTGTTCATTTATCTTCACCTAACAAGTATTATAACACAAAAAAAGAAGCTATAGTAACTTCTTATATTCATTATAATCTTCATTTGTATAAGTACAAATAATAACTTTATTAAAACAATGATTCTTTTTTAAAAATTCTTTAATCGTATTTAAAGCAATATATGCTGCTTCACTTTTAGGAAAGCGATACTCTCCTGTTGAAATACAGGGAATAGCTATAATTTTAAATTCGTTTTTCATAGCTAATTCTAGGATACTATTATAGCAACTTTTAAGTTCTGTTCGTTCTTTTTCCGTTACATTACCTAAAACTTTCGGCCCAACTGTATGAATTATATATTTACAAGGTAAATTATAAGCATTTGTTAGTTTAGCTTTGCCAACTTCTTCTTTGTGTACTTGATTTTTAATAATTTGATCGCACTCAAGTTTTAAACTAATCCCTGCCCTACTATGAATAATTCGGTCAATACACTTATGACTTTTAACATTACATCCTATTAAACTAGGATTAGCAGCATTTACAATGGCATCAACTTTCAGTCTTGTTATATCTCCTTGCCATAAACAAATTTCATTTGCTACTTCATCATCACTACCTAAAGTATGATAAACGTTATCAATTTCATAAGCAGGAACTACTCCTCTTTCTTTTAATTCAATATCTAATAGTTCTCTTTCTAAATCAAGGATTACTTGGTCAATTTCTTCTGGTTCTCTTAAAGCAATTATATTATCTAAGTATTCTCTTTTCTCATCAATATCTTCTGGAATTTCATCTTGATTTAACTGCCTATTTTCTATTCTAAAATATTCAATAAGTTTATTAATTAAATATTCTTTGTCCATATCATTCACCTATTATAAGTATATAGAAAATAATTTATTTTAGCAATGATTTTAGTCTTAATCTTATATTTTAAAGATATAATCTTCGAGTATACTATAAACTTCTTTTCTTTCTACAATTTGCTTATTCTCAATTAACTCTCTTAATTCTGACATTGAACAAAACTTAATTTTTTGAACTTCACTTTCTTGAAATTTTATACTTTCAATTCTTAAATCATTTTTTCGCAGTATAAAAAAATCATAAAATTGTCTTTCAATAAAATCTTCTTTAAATTTTTGTTCCTTTCTAAAACTATACATATATCTAAATTCTTTTACATCAACTTTATACCCTAAATTAATAGCTACTTCTTCGTTAATTTCTCTTGCCGCTGCAGATAAAGAATCTTGCCCAGCTGAAATATGCCCTGCTACAGAGATATCCCACATGTTAGCATTTTTATCTTTATTAGCACTTCGCTGTTGCAAAAGTATTTCATTATTTTCATTTATTACTGCTACAACTATAGCTCTATGCCATAACCCTTTTTTATGAACTTCACTTCTAGATAATACCTCACCAGTTTTTACCCCATTTTCATCAAGAACATCAATTAATTCTTCTTTCATTTTCTTTTCTCCTTTTTTTATAATCTATTTTTCTTTATTTTTTCAGTATAAACCATTTAATCTTCATTTACGATTGCCATATATTAATTTCTTAGTGATCCAGAAGGTGGTGCTATTGTTTCATTATCTTCAAATTTTAGATTTGCAAAATAAGGGTATTCAGTATCTGCATTCTTAATAAAATTTTTGACAGCATCTTTAATTTCTAAAAGTTCTTTATATCTTATATCAATCAATTCTTTGCCATTATCTTTCAAAAACTCTTCAAGGGTTGTCCCATATAGCAGCAATATTTCATTTATTTGATCTATTAATTCCATTGATTTTAACATTGTATTTATATTAGTTACAGATGTTGTACGTGGATTAATTCCTCTTATCCTAAAATATTCTAAAAAATCCAAGCCTTTCTTTTCTAGCTTATTTTTAAGATGATCTAATTTTTTTGTTATTGTATTAACATCTTCGAATTCTAAATCTGCAAAATTTAAATTTTCAGTTTCTGCAACTTTAATATAATTTTCAATAGTTTCTTTCATCGCTAAAAGCTCTATATATCTCATATCAATTAATTTTTTGCCATTTTGTTTTAATAAGTCTTCAATAGTCAATCCATATGGTGTCAAAATTCCATTTATTTGATCTATCAATTCCATTGATTTTAACATTGTATTTATATTAGTTACAGATGTTGTACGTGGATTAATTCCTCTTATCCTAAAATATTCTAAAAAATCCAAGCCTTTCTTTTCTAGCTTATTTTTAAGATGATCTAATTTTTTTGTTATTGTATTAACATCTTCGAATTCTAAATCTGCAAAATTTAAATTTTCAGTTTCTGCAACTTTAATATAATTTTCAATAGTTTCTTTCATCGCTAAAAGCTCTATATATCTCATATCAATTAATTTTTTGCCATTTTGTTTTAATAAGTCTTCAATAGTCAATCCATATGGTGTCAAAATTCCATTTATTTGATCTATCAATTTCATTGATTTTAACATTGTATTTATATCATATAAAGATATATTACGTTCATCAATTTTTCTTGTAACAAAATATTCTGAAAAATCCAAGCCTTTCTTTTCTAGTTCTTCTCTAAGATGATTTAATTTTTTGGCTTTTTCTACTTTTAATTCAGACAATCTTTTTTCAATTTCGTATTTTAAATCACTAAATACCTTAGGTTGAAATAAGACTCTATTCTTTGGATCTAAATATTTATCATAATTTATTAAATTTCTACCATATAATGACTGCATTTCTTGATTTGTTTTTAAAAAATATTCAGAGAAATCATCAAAAGCTTTTGCATTTCTTTCTAAATCATTAAACTGATTTCTTAATTGTGCTTTTGCGGAAGAAAAGTCACCTACAAAATCCCAAAGTAAAGAATAGCTTAACTTAAGAGTTTCTTCTTTTTTATTTTTCAATGTCCTATTGTATTTATTAAATTTAGGCTCCATTTCATCTAAAAATTTGATAAATTCTTCTCTTTGTCTATTGAATTTTTCTATATCATTTTTCATAAAACCATCAAAAACATTTTGACCAGTCGTATATGTTGTTTGATTTACAAAATTATAAGTTTCATTATCATATTCTTTTCTTTTTTGAATGTCACCTAAAACAGCATATGCTTCTCCAGCTTCTTTAAATTCAAATTCTGCTTTTTTATCTCCTATATTATTATCTGGGTGATATAATTTAGCTAACTTTTTATAAGCTTTAGCAATTTCATCTTGTGTTGCATCTTTTGAAACTTGTAATATTTTATAATAATCTTTTTTCAAATTTATCACCAGAGCCTATCTATTGTAATTATACTAAACCTTTACTTTACATTCAAATTTACTACTAAAGAAAACTAAAAAAATAGAATTTTTTACTATTATTTTACATTCTTTATACATTAACTTTTAAAAAAATCATTCTAATTTATCTTTATTTATTAAAGCAACATCAACACTATTTATGGAATCAAATCTTTTGGTTATTTTTTCAGTCGTAATGTTAATATCTTTAATATCTTTCGTTACTGTATCAATACTTCTACTTAATTTACTCCATCTTTCTCTATAATGATTAAACTCGACACTTAATTTGTTTAACTCTTCATGAATTACTTTCGCATACTTATCACGTTCCATATTTTTTAGAATCATACTGATAATAGTTAAAGTGCTCATTAAAGTTGTAGGACTTGTAAGCCATACTTTCTTATCATAGGAGTACCTAACAAGTTCGGGATGATAAGCATTTATTTCCGCAAATATAGCTTCAGCTGGTAAAAATAAAATAGCTTCATTAGTAGTTTCGCCAGGAATTATATATTTACTACTTATTGCATCAATATGTTTTTTAACATCGCTTTTAAAAAGTTTTGTAGCTGCTTCTCTATCTAGTGGTGATAGTTTTCTATTAGTCATCCTTTGATAGTTTTCTAGAGGAAATTTACTATCGATACATATTGTCCCCAAAGGTTCTGGAGCATACAAAATGGCATCAGCGATAAAACCATTACTCATTGTATGTTGTTCTTCATATATTCCCTTGTTATTTTCTCCAAAGATACTACTTAAAACATAATTTAAGTTAACTTCCCCGAATATTCCTCTTGTTTTTTTATCAGTTAAAACACCTTGTAAAGATACTATCTCTGTAGATAAACTATCAATTTTCTTTTGAGCTTCATCAATTTTCGATAATCTTTCTAAAATATTAGAAAAAGTTTTATTCGTTTTTTCAAAGTTTTTATCTAGTCTTTCGTTTACTCGTTCATTAATGCGCTCTAATCTCGTCTCAATATTTTCATTTAGTTTATTAAAATCATTACTAAGCTTATTACTGAAATCATCTTTAAAGGAGCTAATTTCTTTATTGATATTAACTTCAAATCGACCTAATCTTTCCGTAATATTAGCTTCATTAGTCATTTCTTTTTCTTCTCTTAACCATAATTTTTTTGTCATATTATTAAGTTTTAAAACAACTACTAATAAACATATTATTAAAATAATAATTAAGGAAACTAAAATAATTACTACTAAATCCATAAAACACCTACTTCAAATCAAATTTTTTATTTACTAAAGTACTAGCAATATAAGCTATAAGCACTAGAACTGCTACTTTTACTAAAGCAATTGGATTAGTTAAGCACTCTGCTAAATTAAGCCCTACAAAGCCCCAAAAATAAACCATAAATATTTTACCAATTAATAAAGCACTTAAATATTTTTTTAGCGACATATCCGATAATCCTGCTGCAATATTAACTGCAAAAGCTGGAGTAAAAGGTATAGCTAGAATAACAACTAATTGCTGTAATTTAAAATTATCTATTTTTTTCATTAGTTTATTAATCTTTTTATTTTTTCTTACTTTTTTATTGAACCAATTTTGAAAGCCTTTTCGAACAATAAAGAAAGCAATTACACAACCTATTACAGTAAAGAACCAAGATATCAATAAACCTAAAATATTACCAAAAGCCATAAAATTAATAACAATAAAAACACATAATGGTAATGCTGGTATGATACTTTCTAAAACAATTAATAAACATGCAAGTAAGGGTCCAAAAGATCCAATACTATTAATTACATTTTCTATTATCTCTGTCATTTTTCATCACATTATTATTATACCTTAAATGAAAGATAAATACTATACTCTTTAAAAATTATGACAAATAAAAAAGCTATGATATAACTTGTGTCACATCATAGCCATAATATTCTAGTATTGCTGTTGCTTTACGACTTTTAAATCCTTTTTTACAATATAAGTAATACTTATTTGTTTTATTTAAATAATCTTTATAATTTGTTAATAATTTATCATAAGGTATATTAATTGCTCCATCAATATGCCCTTCACTAAAAGTTATAACATCTTCTAAATCAATTAAAATTCCCATACTTTTATTATAGTCTTTTTTATCTATCCTCTTCATAACTATTCACCAATATATTATATGAGGAATATTATAGTATTTATAGGACAAATAAATTAATAATTAGTTATATTTTTTTGAAAAGTTTATTCGATACATCGAATAAACTTTTCAATTTTAGAAATTTGTTCGGTATATCGAATAAACTTTTCAAAATTAATAATTCCTAATTATATATGTTTATTAAGATAACTTTGTATCTTACTTGATTCTCATCTAGGTCTTAAGTATATAGTTTTATGGTATTTCACACTGTTTATTGAAAATTAAAAACCCCTAAACTACAAAGTTTAAAGGGGTATGAGTTTTAGCTTAATCATCACCAAAGAAATCATCAAAGAACTCATCATCTGTAATATTATTATTAACCACAATACTATCAGCATCAACATTGACCTTAGCTTTAGTATCGTCTTTCTCTTCTTTAATTTTAGCTTCTTTTATTGGTTCTACAGAGGGGCGAAGTTCAACATTTGTCGGCTCCTCAATTTTAGGTATTTCTATGTTTGGCATTACAAATGGCTTGTCTTCTTTAGTTTTAGGAATTTTAGTACTAAAATCTATTTTTGCTTGATGATCTTTTAAAGCATTACTCTTCTCAATGTTTTCCACAATATTAGAAAATATTTCGCTATGTTCAGGAACTTTAATAACATCTTTCTTTTCTTCTGGTTCTTCTTTTGGTACTTGTTTAATAGGTGGCAAGACAGGAGAAGAAATCTTTTCTTCTTCTTTCTTTTTTGCTTCTTCAGCTTTTGCTTTTTCTCTTGCCTCTTCAGCATCTAATTCAGCTATTTTACGATCAATATCTCTCATCATTTCATCAAGATTTAATCCCCCAAACAAGCCTTTATTACTATCTTTACTTGGATCATTAAGTCCAAAAGGATTAGCATCTTTTTTTAAGGGATCAGAAGCAAATGGATTAGGTCGATTGGCAAAAGGATTCGATTCTCCAAAAGGATTTTTATTGCCAAAAGGACTTGATCCACCAAAAGGATTGGATCCTCCAAAAGGATTAGGTGTACTACTCTTGCCATCGCCATCTAAGCTAGCTAACATCTTTTGTCTTTTCTTTTCCTTAACAAATTCTTTAATATTAAATAGTTCAACTTTTTTCGTTTGTCTTTCGGGATAATCAGCTTTTTTAGCCTCAATTCCCCAATTCATTTCAAAATTTGGTGTATACTTTGTCTTAAATGGACTTAGTCGCCATCTAATAATTATTGCTTCAAATAATTTTAATTTTTGTAAATCAGTTACTGTAACTAGTGGTGTGCTTGCCGTCTTATCTTTATCACTCGATTTAACTTCCCCACACATCTTACTAATTTCTTCTAGAGCTGATAACTCAGTACTAATCAAGTAAATTAAGTTACCACAGTTACCTTTAATAGTTTCTGCTACCTCAGCTCCATATACTTGCTTTAATTGGGCAAAGTTTTGGATAATAAATGTAAACCTAATTAATCTACTTCTTGCTGCTGTAACCATGGAACTAACATCACGTAATTGGGGCATATTAGGGAACTCATCTAGTATAAAATTCGTTCTAATTGGAAGTTTTCCCCCATTAGCTTGGGCAATATCAACTAAAGATTCGTAACATTGTTTAATAAAAATTGTAGCAAGTCCATGGTATGTTGTCTTTTCATCTTGAACAATTATAAATACTGCTGTCTTCTCATTACCAATTCTTTTAATATCAAAATCACTATATGATAACATTTCTGATAAGTTTTCACGAGATGAGAATGTTCTTATCTTTTGTCTAAATACTGATAAAATACCACCTTTTGTTTCATTAGGTGAGTTAATTGTATTAGAAGCAAAAATATAAGCACTACTTGATTCACCTTTTAAAGTAAAATATTCTTTCGAAAAGTTACTTGGTGGGAATTTTTCTTCTCCCACAGTACTCATATAGTTAATAGAGTTTAAGTTTATTTCTTCTTCTTTCGCATCTTCAAATAATCCTAAAGCAAGCCCTGAAAAGTAGTCAGCAGCACTTTTTTCCCAGAATGGATCAGATTTTCCATTAGGGTCACTTAAAATATTTAATGCTACGTCATCGAGTAACTCAGTGGCTTTATCGTGATTACCTTCTTTATAATAACGATGAGGCAAAGTTAGGGGATTCCAAGCATTTCCCTTCCCAGGATCACGGAAATTAAGCACAATAATATTATATCCTCTAGATTTTAAATACTCAGCACTATTTTCATACAATTCACCTTTAGGGTCAGTAATAATCATTGATTCTCCATGTTTAGCTAGTAAATTAACCATTGGAATAACAACAGTTTGCGATTTACCACTACCAGTCGCTCCAATTATTAAATTATGATATTCGCCATCATCAACCCATAAATTAGTTCCGTTATTAATTAAAGGTATACCTGCTGCTTCTACTTCATTAGATAGAGGGTCAACTTTAACTACTCCCTTATCTTCTTTAATTTCTTTTTCTTTCGCCCATCTTGAATAACCTTTATTTTCTTTTTCACCTATTTTTAAACCAATACCTTTTCCTTTATCTTTATCAAAAATATAAGATGATACAGAAGCAAATATGGCAATTAAAAAGATTAAAAATAACAATAAAGTAACAGGTAATTTATCCCCAGTAAAAGCTGGAAAGGGATTTAAACCTGCAAAGGCACCATTAGCTGCAAAAGAAACAAAATTTTCTACGGCAATAGCACACAAATATAAAAGTAATAGACAAAATATTACAAATATTAATAAGTCTTTAGAAGTTATACGAAATTTCATCTAATACTCACCCCAAATCTAAAGTTATTATACTATATAACTTAATTTTACACAATTATTTACTATTATTTATCTTAAATAATATAAATAAAACTATTATAAAACCTATTATAAAGATTAAAATTAGTTGCCAAGAAGATGTCTTACTTTCATCTTCATCTTCTTTTACTTGCTCATCTTCTTTTGGTTTAGTTTTATCTTCCTCATCTTTTTTCTCTATATCCATCACTAAAACAATATTTTTACTATTATCATCTTTTGAAAAATTCCAAGTATAAGTATTTCCTTTAACGCTTGTAGCATTATGACTTCGAACATTATAACTAGTTGTAATATTAATTGTTAAGTTATCAAGCTCTGGATATTCAAAAAAGGCTTTTGAACCATTATTAGTCGATAACTGGATTGTGTTAGTCCCTTTATCATAATAATATCCAACATTTGTAAAAGCTTTTCGAGCAGCAAAGGAAGAGCTGATCGTATCTTTATTAAACTTATCATAATAATATCTAACATCTATTCCGCCTTCTCGAGCAACAAACTTTCTTACATAAATATCGTTTTCTTTTCCAATACTTTCAATATCATCATCTTCCATAAAAACTTTATAATTAACGGGTTTGTCTAAATATAAAGTATTCAATTCTTCCAAATTAGAATTATCTTGATGAATTAGTGTTTCTTCTTTAATCGTACTTTCATCAATCGTTAGATTATACGTTACAGAACAGCCACATAACATAAATACTCCAATTATTAATAATAACATTTCTTTTACTTTTCTCATATTTTCCCTCTATTCTTAATGACTATTATAATACTCTTCCATAATTATTCCTTTGTACCCACTAGCATTAAATTTCCTTTTGTGGAATAAGACTCCGTAATCACTACCTAATGCTTCTGCTGTCAAATATTGTTTATTATTATTATCGTATCCTACTACTAAGGCAACATGTCCAACCTTACCAGCACTTCGAGGTCGCCAAATAATATCACCTGGTTTTAAGACTGGTTCGTCACTTAAAGAAACAACATTCCCTAAACTAGCAAAGCTACTTGAATCACTTGAACTAATACTTACTCCTCCATTATATATTGCCCACGAAACAAACCCAGAACAATCAAGGCCACTTCCTACGCCCCAAGAAGGATTTGCTCCCCCAGATATAGCGCCATGTCCTCCTCCAAAAACATAAGGTAATTTTACACCTAACTTATTCATTTCGCCAATTAAAGTAACCGCCGCACTTACTACTCCTGCTCTTGATCCTCTTCCTGCGCTATTAACGTTTGCAAGAATTTTAGCATTTAATTCTTCGATACTCGTTCCTTTACTATTTAAAAATTGATCAAGTCTTTGCCCTCTTAATATTTGTCCTGCATTATCAGTAATTGGATAATCTGGGACACCTTCAAGCCCTTCTCCTCTAAACGTATTTTTAAGAGTAGATCCTTCTATATAATAAGCAATTATTTCTTTTGAACTTCGTCCTTGTTCTGCTAAGTATCTTGCTCCCCACTGACTAATTCCATTACCATGATTATGATTAGCATAGTAAGAAAGAGTAGAACTATTAATATGTGATTCAATCCAAACTTTAGGAATAGCTTGATTTTTTTGCTTTAAAATATAATGACTACTAGTTACTTCTTTAACAGCTAAAGCATCATACTGTGTAAGAAGTAAGGATCCACTTTCATCAGTAACTACAATACCTTGCGTATTCATAGCTGCTTCTTTGGCTATCTCACCTGGATTTGAAGTAAATGTCTGTGTCCTTGTACTATTTTCAATCGTACAAGTTTCTCCAGCCGTTTTAAAAACATAAGTTCTTGCAGCTATGGCAAATACTTCATCAACAACTAAATTATTCCAAAACCCAACTTCATTTTGAACTACACCTGCAACATAATCTTCAACAGAAAATGTTCCTCCATCAGGATGAGAACTTGTTCCTATAACAGTTATTTCTTGACAAGGAGCATCATAATATCCTAAATTGCTTTGCTCTTGCATTTTATAGCCAGCAATAATTGCTGCAACAGCTAGAATTACTATAAAAATAAATACAAAGAGGCCTAGTGGTGTCAAAGCTGCTAAAAGGCCAATTATTTTAGGACCAAGAGACATAATTCCTTTTCCTACTAAAGAAGCCGCTTTTTTCCCTGCTTTTACTCCTACTCGTTTTAACCCTTCTCCAGCCGAATCCAAAGGATGAGTTACTTCATGTTTTAAGGCTTTAGCTCTATTGATAGTATTAGATGCTTTACCAAGTCTAGCCCCAGCTAACTTTCGTTGATCATTAAATTTATCAAACTTATTCTTAGGCTTAGTTAACTCTTTTCCTTCCTTATTTTTTCCTACAACATCTGGTTTCTGTTCATTGGATTTTTTTGACGCTTTAGCAGCCATTGCTGTATTTGGTTCTCTTGTATTTGTTCCTCCTTGTTGAATTGCATTTTTACTTTGAGAACTATTAGAAGTTGTTACTTCATTTTGTCCTTTATTATCCCCATTTTTATTCTCTTTTTCTTTATCTAAAGCACTTTTTTTAGAAGAATCACTTTCTTTATTATCTACATTTTTATAATCTTTTCCCGTTTCTTCTTTAGCTCTTCGCAATCTTTCATTAACTTCGTCTTTTTCTTCTCGAGCTCTTCTATTTTTTTCATAAGCTAATTTTTCGTCTAATTCTCTTTCATATTCTTCTAAAAGATTAATTTCTTCTTCTGTTAAATCTCCATCTAGTAATTCATCACCAGAATAATTATCAAAATCTAAATCAGTTAAATTTCTTTGTTGGTCATTTCCATTATTCATCTTTTCACCACCAGACAGTAATCAATATAATTATAACATGGCAAAAAGAAAAAGCCTAATTTATTTCTAAATTTTCAAGAAAAAAATCATGTGTTACCATGAATATTTATCTAAAAATATTTTTATAATAATTTAACTAATTCTATAGTGTCCAATAATATAATCTTCATCATAATCTTCTAAAACATCTTCTTCGTAATTAACTTGAGTAGGACTTACATGGTGGATAAGAAAAGGAACACCATTTTTATTTCTTTTATCAGATATTATTCCAATATGATTTTCAAAAACGATGATATCTCCACCTTGCCATTCTTCTATCTTAGATAAATTGGTAGTTAAGGAAATAATATTATTTTTGAAGTAAACATCTAAATTTCTAACTCTTCGAAAATCAATATTTTTATCTATTGTTTCAATATTGTATTTTTCTCGATTGTTTTTAATATCAGTATCTACTAATTCTCTTAAATCATAACCAGCACCTAGCAAAGATACTGCTACAACATCTGTACAAACCCCATACTCATCATCTGAGTATCCTGTATTATAATATTTACTCTTATATTTTGGTTTTGTTGCAATATACTTTAAGGCATTTTCTAAAATATCGGTTTGGTCATCAACTCCATCACCATCTTTATCAATACTGCTAATATAAGGAACGATAGCAAAATCACTATTTGTATATGCTTTATGATGAATTATATTAAGTTTATATAATAGAGTTGTAAACATAATAATTAGCAATAATATAGATACTACTGAAACAATGATAATAATAGTCGCTTTCTTATTCATAACTTTCACCATTTAACTATTTTTTATAAGAGCAATTATTGTTTTGCCATAATTTATAAAATTCTTCCGCCGTTGACCAATCATAACCATATTTATCATACAAATTACACTTTGTTATATCTTGAATTAGCAAAGCTGAAAGATAAGCATTAACTCCTGTTAGTTTGCCATTTTTATACATACTTTCCAAAGTTGAAACAGCACTACTACCTATTTCGACAATCTTTTTATAATAATCATTTTTCGTATAATCATAAGGATTAGATGAAATCTTATCTGTTACTTCTAATATTTTATCGAAATTTTCCATTATCAATTCCTCAATATTTTCTATCTTTAAAGTTTTAACAAATTCTAAAAGTTCTTTTACTTCCTCTTCATTTAACCCATTATCGATAATTGCAATTTTAGGGTTTACATCATCAAAAGATATATCACTAAAAGATTTTTCTTCTTCTCCTCCATAATAGCCAACTTCCGCTTTTATCCCACTATTTAAGATAAGTTCTTCATTTATTCTTGCTGTTCCACAATACATAAAGTCTGCTTTTGAATAATTCAAAACAGCATTTCTCTTATTCTCTTCTTTAAATAGTTTTAATGAAAAGATAAGAGAGGCATCTTTTTTTAATTCAACTTCTTCATATTTCCAGTCATTTGGAATAGTTAGTTCTATTAAAGTATTATTAACTACTGTAGAATATTTATTTCCTTCGTTAATTTCTTGCTTATCTTCTTCTTTATTTTCACTTTTTTCTAATGATACATTACTATAAATTTCTTTTCCAAATAGTATAATCCTTGTCCCTGTTTCATACCCCTTAGATGAATTATCATTTAACTTATGAACTTTAGCTATTTTATAAGTTAAAGCCTTATATTCAACAGTTCCACCATCTTTTAAATGTCTAGGTATTGGTACTAATAAAACAAGTAAAACTATTACAATTAGGACAATTATTATTTTCTTTTTCATTTATATTTTTCCTTCTTTCATAACTAATAATAAAACTACCTTTTATTTTTATCAAGCAACCATTAGTTGCGTTAGTTAAATTTATAAATCTTCATCACTATACAACTTACATTGTTCCTTACTCCATGCGGGTGTACAAACAATAGCTAATTTAAAATTACCTTCCCAATAATAAATATCTTTTTTATTGATGAAAATGATATCTCCTTTTTTAAATTCTATAGGTTCACTACCATACTTAAAAATAGTTCCTTTTCCCTCTAAAATATAACATAATTCTTCTACTTCTAAATTAGAACAATACCCTTCCATAGGATATCTTCCTGTAATAGTATTAATACAAAAATCCATATTCTTTTCATTTAAGGCAATGCTATATTCTAAAACTGAACTGGTATCTGCATACTGAAAATTTTTGGCATTTTCTTCTTTTATTATCTTCATTTTTCTTCCTCTTTTCTATTAACTAACTATAGCAAATTCTACAGAAAAATACATTTTATCATTTCTATTTATGCCTTCATCTTGTTTCCATTTATAAGTAACAGTATTAGGGAAAGTATACTTAACTATTCGATACTCGCCATTCTCTAAAGAACCATATGCATATTCCCAATTAATTTCAAACTCTAGGTTTCCATTATCATCAACATAATAAGCCATAGCATTAAAGTACATATCACCATGAACTTTTTCTACTTCTTTCCACTCTTCATTTTCTTTTTTATCAATTCTAAAGTATTCACCATAAATATTAGTTTCTTTACCATTAGTGTCAGTTATAACAACAGTTGCACTAGTTCTTGTTAGAGTATCTTTTTTAATTGTCATCGAAACACCTAAAGCTTCGTTTAGTTCGGCTTTGTCTTTAATAATTGTCTTTAATCCACAACCTGTAAAGTTTAAGCACAAAATACACAAAAATAAAATAAAAAATACTTTTTTCATTACATCACTCTTTCCCTTTCATTATAACATTATTTACTTAATAATACTTTTTAATTATAATTAATTTTAATATTTGCATTTTTATTTAGTAAATAATCAGTTATATCTTTGTAATCTTCATTAACAAGAGCTGTAGAAAAGATTAATATTTCTATTTCTTCCCAATTTTCTAAAACTAAACATAAATACTCTTGAAAATAACTATTTTTGCCTATATGATTTTTACTCTTTTTATAAATTTCTTTAATTTCACTATACGGAAAACAATTGACTCTATTCAAAGTACTAACAATCATATAATTTTCGGTTAATAAATAATGGTTATTATTCCAATAATCAATATTTCCAATTTTTGATGTTAAATGATTTGTAATTAAATACTTTCTAATTTTTAAAGTTCTTATATAAACAAAAACTTTTGTTATCGTAGCAATAATCATAATTGAATTACAAAACATTAAAAAATACCAATCTATCTTAAAAGAGAAATATAATAAAATCAAGAAAAGAACTATAGTAATTATTATATAAGTATAAATATCCATTTTTGATTCATAAACTATATCATCAATTGTTTTATTTTTCTTTTTCACAAAAACACCTCTATAATTAAAAAAATTCTTAAAAAAGCCTTTGTTCCATTCTATTATCAAAAAGTAATTTCACTTCCATATTGCCACAAACACATATCTAAAACTTTCATAATTGGATAATTTGTTTTTTGTCTAAGAGTTTCAAAATGTTCATAATTTTCATAATAATAACGATACCAACTTTTTATTGTCTTAACATTAAATTTTCTTCCTAATTTAGTTTCTCTTTCTACTTTATTAATTTCACTTATAGCAAGAAGAAAAAATCTATCACAAGCAGGAGTTATTCCTAAAGTTCCCATTATTATTTTTGTTTTTAAAGTATCTGTAATGCCATCTTTATATTTCTTATTTTCTTTATTTTGATTAAGCTTAACTAATATTTCCTTATACTTCTTTTCAATATCGTTTCCTAACTTTTCTATATTTTCAAAAAATTCATCTTTATCAAGTAATCGTTCTAATTCTTCTTTACTAGTTATTTTTATCTCATCTTGATACTTTATTTGAAACTCTTTAATAAGTTTTACTACATCATTATTTATCTTATAATTTGTTTCTAATAAAAAAGAATTGCGATACATTCCCCAATTAGCTAAATATAAAGCTAGATAAAGAGATAATTCATCTATATCATTTGTTTTCTCATCATTAAATTTATTGTAACAAAAATCCCATGCTTTAAACCTAGAATAATCACTACTATTGCATATTTTTAAAAATTTCTCACCGCTTTGTATAAATTCATCTATTAAAGACATAAAACTATCCTTTCTAATATTCACCTTTCTTGCCTGTCAATAAAGATTGGCTTTTTCCCATCATCAAGTTCAAATTTAGAATTATCTATCCTTATATAAGAACTTCCAATTTGGGATTTTAGATAGGGTATAATATCTTTATCGTAATTACAAATTGTATTAAGAGCAAAGATATGATGATTGTTTGAATTATTCATATAGTCGTCATCTTCGTTACCCGCTAAAAATCTCCACCCACTATCAGGATAACCATCAATTGGTTCTTCTCTATACATATATCCAACTTTAAAACCTTCTTTTGTTATTTTATCAGAAACCATACAACCTTCGCCATTAGGTTCATCCCATTCTATAAGTTTTTCGTTTTTAACTTTTATAAAATCATTACTATTTAATTTCATTTCTCTTTTTCCTTTTTCTTCATTTTAGATGTATAAGTTGCTGATAACATAAGCATTCCAAAAGTTCCAAATAAAAATATAAAATAGACAATAGCAGTAGGTGATGTCGATTTTATTCCTTCTTCATTTGCGTATAACTTATCATTAGATAATAAAGCCTTAACATCTTTTCCTTTATAATATCCAGATAGTCCATGAACATTCTGCAGTTCATATTCCTTTCCTTCGTATTCCACTTTTACTTCATAAAATGTTGTTCTATTATGAGTTTTTTTATTTACTACTTCTTTAGTCGATGTATCAGTTACTACAGCTCTTACTTCTTCGTATTCTATTTCTACTTTATTCATAAAAAACCAAAATACTATTGTTAAAATCAAACATAGCCCTGTTAAAGACCATAAAAGGATACTTTTATTTTTCATTTACTTCACCTCTATTTTTTTCATATTATTCACATACATACTCTTGAAGTTCTAAGACTTCCTTTAACTCATTATATGTAATCTCTTGGTCCATTTTAATACCAATAAAACTATCTTTATCATCTGTTGTCACTAATCTAATACCACCACTAATTAAAGTCACATCCATATATGGTTTACTCGCTTTAATACTATCAGCCATACTTTGAATGTCTTGTTGATTTCCTTCTTTAAACTTCATATCAACTGTAAATTTCATATCAGAAACTCGATTATCTTTAACTTTAATTTCAATTACAGAATCTGTTTGCATATCATCTTTATTCTCGATAGATGTACAAGTTAACTTTTTAGTATCACTACAACCTGTAAGTATTATAACTACAGCTAATAAAATTATATAACTTTTTTTCATCCAATAACCTCTCTTACTTTAATTCACTCATAATCTTTTCTTCCGAAACAGCACCAACTAATTCTCCTATTTTCTTGCCATCTTTAAAAATCATAATCGTCGGAGTTCCAGTAGTTGGAAACCTTTTAACAAGAGAAGTACAGTCAGTTGAATCAACATTAAGTGTTGCAACTTTAATGTCGCGATTATTTTTTGCAATATTAATTAATGTTGTCAGCATTGCCACACAAGGTGGACAAGAATTAGAAGAAAATTCAAGTATTACGGGTTCAAAAGAATTTATAACTTCTTCCGTAAAATTTTCATCAGTAATTTTTATGATTCCAACACTTTCTGCTTCTTCAAGCACTTCTTCTTTATTCTTGGAATTAAAATAATAAACTCCTCCAATAACTCCCAATACACTAACAAGAATAACAACTCCAATAATTAGTTTTAAATTTCTTTTCATAAGCTCCTCCTAACCAATAATTCCAATTATTCCTTCTATAAGTTTCCATACTCCAAAGATAAGTAAAATACTACCAGAAATTTTATTGATAATATTATAATGTTTTTTAATAAAATCAAATGTTTGTTTCGTTCTTTCTAAAAATAATGTAGTTATAATAAAAGGGATAGCTAAACCCAAAGAATACAATAAAAGTAATATCGTTCCTTTTAAAACACTACCTACAGTACTTGCTAAAATAAGAGCAGACGATAAAAATGCTCCAACACAAGGTGTCCATGTTAAAGAAAATATGATGCCAAATAAAAGCGATGTTAAAAAATTAAAATTCTTTACTTTTTCTTTAATACCTTTAGTTTGATTTAGAAATTTAACAAATATTACTCCAATATAATTAAGACCAATAACGATTAAAAACAAACCAAAAATAATATTTAAATAACTAGTATATTCATGGATAAATTGACCAAAAGAACTTGCAAATACTCCAAGTAAAATAAAGATAAGACTAAAACCAGTAACAAATCCAACTGCATTAAGTAAAGTCTTTTTTGAGTTTTTACTCTCTACTGCAAAATAGGAAATATATAGTGGTACCATAGGTAAAACACAAGGAGAGATAAAAGATGCAAAGCCTTCAGCAAAAGTAATAATATATTCCATGGAAACCTCCTACTTTTCTTCTTAATTATAACATGGATAATACTAAAAGAAAAATCAAATTTTCAAATTTTCATTTTGGAATTTTTATTACATTTTTAAAAGTCTTTTTAGTTTAATTTGCTATTTCTTCTTTTTAATCCAAATAAGTAATCTAAACTATAATTGTAATGTTTACTTAATCAGCAAGTCTTTCTAGTAAAATAGTATCTTTACCTGTCTCCAACCTAATATGGTTAAGAAATGAACTTTAAATATTTTGCAATATCTTTTTGTTTAATCTTCTCCACTTTCTTTAAAATTATAAAAACAGGACTTATTAAGCCCCATTGGAAATTTTTGGATATTTTCTAGGAAAAAAAGAATTATTAGAAATAAATTTCTCAGGATTAAGCATTAAATTGATAACCTCTCCATCATCAAAAATAACTCTTACACTAAGATTATTAATTATATAATCCTTATTTTCAAAATCAAAATATTCTTCATATCCTAATGAATCATAAAACGATATATTAGGATTATTTGTACTCATAATAAATTTTTTTGATGAATTATTATCTTTATAATATAATTCTATATCTTTTATTATTTTATCACTTTTTAAAGTTCCTAAATTAAAATAAATTTTATCATTTGTACTTACTATAACACCATTAGTAATAATGAATACTCCCCGGAGCGAGCTCTAAATTGTCCACTGGACAATTTCCTTT